>JBFLYD010000028.1:10277-79444 GCA_040756905.1 Acidobacteriota bacterium | reverse complement strand
AACAAAAAGCGTCTTCACTCATCAATTGGTTATTTATCGCCAGTTGAATTTGAAGATAGGTTGGGAAATGAGTTATATATTGAAAATGTGTCTTAATTTAGTGTCCACTTTTAGGGGTGCACTCCCACATGAGGAACTATTCCTTTTTTTCTCCCCTCTTCAATTCTTTTTAGGATTTTTTCTTTTTCTTCATAATCTCCTATTTTTTTCATTGAAAATAAATAGAAATCATTTTTTTCTTTTTTGAAGATAAAGAATGAACCAAAGGATACATCAGCAATATGGGCAAATTTTTTAAGGTAGTTCGAAATTAATATATCTAAAGAATCATTGGATTCCTGTAGGGAGATTAATTTTTCGATAAAAGCTTTTGATGTAATTGACATTTCTTTTTTTCCTTTTTTTGATTGTTTTTATTTAAGCACTTCTAATTTTATATGTCAAATAAATCATTATTTCAGGAAAAACCTGCTAATTTTTTGAACTTTATAGGAAAAATTCCAGTCTGTATAATTGAAGAATGAGAGATGAGGATTTAATTAGTATGTTCTTAGAAGGAGATATAAATTCATTTAATTACCTTGTAATTAGATGGAGAAACAAAATTTTTTCTTTATTGTACAGATTTACTGGTAGCAAGGAAGATGCAGAAGATCTCACTCAGGAGACTTTTGTGAAAGTGTTTAAAAATCTCAAGGCACTTAAGGATAAAAATAAATTTTCCTCATGGATTACATCTGTCGCATTGAATACTGCAAGAACTCATCTAAATCATAGGAAATCTTGTCATGAAGAATTAAACAAATTCGATTTTCATAAAGACTCAAATCAAAGCGATGTTAAAGAAGTTTTTGAAAATGCATTTAAACATCTTCCTGAAGATCAGAGGGAGGTTATCTTGCTAAAGGAATACCAGGGTTTTAGCTTCAAAGAAATTTCAGAGATTTTGAACATTCCCGAAGGAACAGCGAAATCAAGGATGTTTTATGGGTTAAAAAATCTAAAAAATTATCTCTCTCCAATTTTTGAAAGGAGGTAATCAAAATGGAATGTGAAATAAAACCTTATTTAATCGATTATATATATGATGAACTACCTGAAGAAAAAAAACATGAATTTGAAAATCATCTAAAGGGATGTGCTCAATGCAAAATTGATTTAGAAGAAATAAAAGATGCAAAAAATATCCTGGAGCAATGGAAAGCTCCTGAATCAGAAAAAACTTTTTTAGTTCCTATAAAGCAGAGAGAAAACATTGCCTTTTTTTATAAGTCACTTGCATATAGTCTTGCCGCAATTATTATTATAGTTTTCCTTTCAATTTCAAATTTTAATGTGAGCTTTGGCAAATTTTCATTGAATTTCGGTAAAACAAAAAATATAGTTCCTCAGGTTAATCAGGAAATAGCCCAGAAAGAATCTGAGAAAGAATTTGAAGAAAGAAGCCAGAAAGCTTTTTTAGAACTTTTAAATCGAATCGAAAAACAACAAAAGGAAGAAAGGCTTTTCTACATAAATACCTTAAATCAGCTTCTGACTAAATTTGAAGAAAAAAGAAGGGAGGATTTAATGAATTACTACAATGCAATCATGCTTTTAGAAAGCCAGAATAGAAAAATATTTGATTACATCGATTTAGTCAGAGCTGAACTAAAAACCTATTAAGGAGGGAAAGAGAGATGATTAAAAAAATAATTCTTCTTTTAGTGTTACTCCTTGTTATTTTTTATTTTATTCTTTTTTCTCAGACTCAAAAGTCAGATGTTTATGAAAAAATTTCTGTATTTTCCGGGATAATTGAAAAAGTAATAGATAAGAAATTTCCCAAAAAAGATGAATATTTATATGTTGATAGAATTAAAGTAACAGGGTTTCCTGTAGAAGAATTTGGTATTATCTTTATCCTGGATGCACCCTATCGAAGCTATACCTTATTAAGAATAGACATGGAAAAAACAAGAGAAGAATTGGAGAAAACTAAAAAACTAATGGAGATAACTAAAATCGAGCAGGAAAAAGCAAAAAAAGAGATGGAAAAAGCTTTAAAAGAAATCGAAAAAGTTCAGAAAGAGGAAATTTCAAAAGCAAAAAAAGAGGAACCAACTAAAAAAGAGCGAAAAGAAATAGAAGTAGAAGTAAAAGGTGTTGTTGGAGGTGTTGAAGGAGGGGTTGTTGGAGGGCTTCTCTATCCATCTGAGAGAGAAAAAGAAAAGAAAGAATTGGAGAAAAAAGCCATTGAAAACTTAAAAGAAGCTCTTATTAAAACCACCGCAGAGTATGGGGGTATCTTAAAAAACATCCAGAAAACTGACTGGATCTTATTTACTGTATTTTTTGGTAAAGAATATTATCCAATTTCTGAAAGAGAAGTAAAGTTCATCCTTAAAGTGAAAAAAGAAAATGTCGATAAATACATAGATGGGAAAATCTCTTACGAAGATCTAAAAAAATTTTTTCATTTGGAACTTTTTTAATTCACTAATAGGAAAAATTTTTTGATTTCGAGGGAAAAAATAGATTAATCTTCTAATTACCCAATCTTTATTAAAAATAATTCTGTAAAAATTAATTTATTGATAAAATATTTAATGTGGAAATATATTTTTTAGGAACTGCATCAGGACAATCAACATCTAAAAGAGATAACACCTCCCTGTTGGTTAAAGTGTTCAATGAAGTTTTTCTGATTGATTGTAGTGGAAGCCCTGTTAAGAAAATTTCCCAGGTTGGGATTGATTTTATGAATATTAATAACATTCTAATAACTCATGTTCACCCTGACCATATCTATGGGCTTCCCTCCCTTGTCCATCAAATGTTACTTAAAAAGAGAAAAAGGGAACTTAACATTTTCTGTCCTGAGAAATCTGACAGTTTCCTCCATGCATTTTTAAATCTATTTTTTGAAAAAGCTAAAAATGGATTCAAAATAAACATATCACCTGTTAGACTTGTTGAGAAAATAAAAATAATCGACTCTGATCATTATGAAATTTTCAGTTTTTCAGTAGAACATGGAATCGAAGCAATAGGATTCAAAATAGTCGAGAAAAACGGAAAATCCATGGTATATTCAGGAGATACAAAACCCTGCTTAAATATTATTAAAAATGCTCTTGATTGCGATTTATTAATACACGAAAGCACTTTTCCCCATCAGTATGAGGAAGAGGTTAACAAAGGAGGGCATACTACATCATTTCAGGCAGGAGAGATCGCATCTTTAACCAGAGCAAAAAAATTAATTCTAACCCATTTCGATTCATTGTGTGAAAATAAGGAATCCATATTATTAAAAGAAGCGAGCGTAATGTATAAAAATGAAATTCTTCTCTCTTTTGATATGATGCGAATCGAAATTTGAAAATTTAGTTATAGTGAACAGCATAAATAAGGTGACATTTTCTTCGTAGGGCAACCCTTTAGAACCTACCCCGAACCTTGCCCTGAACTTGTTTCATGGGTTGATTCGGAGGTTGCTTTTTGCAAGGCTAAAGTCTTGCCCTACATCTATTTATTTTTAACGTTCCCTATAATTCCATATTTGAATGAAAGAATCTCCCTTCTAAAACTTTAGAATCAAATATTTTTTAAAAATGAAAAATTTTTTATTTCATTTTCAAAATAAATTTTTATTTCATCCCAGTTAACCTTTACTAACATATCTGGCATTGGCTCTCTTTCGGCATCTTCAAAATAGACCAAACTTTTTATTATATGACTCTTATTGTATTCAATCTCCCTGTATTTTTTATCAAATAGATTTAACAGCTCCTCCAAAGAAATAACCTCTTTACATATAAAATACAGGTCGATAAAATCTCGCTTGTTTCCTCTGCTGGAAATAGAGGAAATCTTCATTAAAGCAATATCAATAATATCAGCAACATTGACATTTTTAAAATTTTTTAATTGTTTCAAAAGTGGATATTGATAGGTAAAGAAGCTAATTCTTACATTATTCAAAGTTCCTATTACAGTTCCCCACTCTTCTCTTATTAATTTAAACTTACCTCTTTTTTTGATTTTCTGAATTATTTCTTCAGTGTTTATCTCTTTTTGGGAGAAAAAATCTAAATCATCTGAAATTCGATGTTTTAAATGAAAAGATAGGCCAGTGCCTCCTGCTAAATAGAAATTTTTTAACACATTTAATTTTTTTAGTAATTCCAGAACTTCTCTTGTCTCTTTTGTGAGGATTTCTTCATACATTCAATTTCCTTGAAAGGAATCTCTAATACAATGCTCCATAGGTTTGCTGTCTTTTTCGATATATTTCTACTCTTTTTAACAACTTCTTTCACTTTTTCTGTTCCATAATAATCAATCATCCATTCTGTAGCCTTTTCATCTCCGAATTCTAAAAGCCTTTCTATTACATAAAAGCTAAACTTTTCAAAATCAAGAGACTTAAAATCAATATCCCAGAAATAAGTTTTAAGCTCTTCCTTTCCTACATTCATCTTTTTTCTAATAAATATTATATTACAGTAAATAAAATAGTTAAAGAAGCTTTAATCTTGGGTAATATTTTTTGATGAATTGGAAAAATAGAAAAAATATCTTGATAAATGACTCCATAACTATTAATTTAAAAGGAGAGTCTAATGGTATTAAATAATACAGCTTTCAGGGATTTAGTGAGTTTGTGTGAGAAACTTGAAGCTACTACCAAAAAATTGGAGAAAACTCGATTAATCAGTGATTTCTTACATTCTTTGAAAGAAGAAGAAATCCCTCCAGCCGTATTATTGATTGTCGGACATATTTTCCCCGATACTGATCCTCGCACTTTGGAGGTCAGCTGGCGCACCATTCAGAGGGTAAAAAGAGACTTAAAGAAAAAACCATCTCTTGGCAAGTCTCTCACCATTTTGGAGGTTCATAATTATTTTGCTGAAATCGCAGCCGCCTCTGGCCGGGGATCACGACAGAAGAAGTATACCTTATTAACTAATTTGTTCGCTCGATTAAGCCCTGCTGAAGAAAGATATGCGATAAAAATTATTTTTGGCGAGATGCAGCACGGAGTAAGTGAAGGAGTAATGATGCAAGCCATAGCACAAGCAGTAGGTACATCCTTGGTATCGGTAAGACGAGCCTGCATGTTCACCGGTAACTTGGGAGAAGTGGCAAGAGTCGGAATGGTCACAGGAAAGGAAAAACTGGAGAGAATCAACCTGCAACTTTTCCAACCCATCCAACCCATGTTGGCAGAACTGGCCGAGGATTTTACCCAAGTCTTTACCGAACATGGTGGGAAGAGTGCACTCGAATATAAATTCGACGGTGCCCGGGTACAGATCCACAAGCAAGGTGAAAAAATTAAAATTTACAGTAGACATCTGAGCGATGTCACCGATAGTTTACCGGAGATAGTAGAACTGATAAGAAAAGAGGTGAAAGTCCATACTGCCATACTGGATGGAGAAGTGATCGCTGTCGGCGACAAGGATCGACCCCTGCCCTTCCAGGAATTGATGCGCAGGTTCAGACGAGTACACAATATAACCAAAATGATGCAGGAAGTTCCTGTCAAACTCTATCTGTTTGATTTAATCTATGTGGAAGGAAATCCTCTCATTGATATTCCCTACCAAAAGAGATGGGAGTATCTATCGCAAATTTGCAACAGGTATCTGTTAACTAATAGAATTGTTACCGATAATCAGGAAGAAGCAGAGCGCTTCCTCAAAGGCGCCATGAAACTGGGTCATGAGGGACTGATGGCTAAATCCTTAGAGAGCACTTACACCCCAGGTGCCAGGGGCAAAAAGTGGTTCAAGATCAAACCGGCTGAGCATCTGGATCTTGTAATTGTGGCTGCAGATTGGGGCTACGGCCGACGAACAGGCTGGCTTTCCAACTATCATTTGGCTGCAAGAGATGAAAAATCTGGAGAGTTCTTGGTGGTGGGTAAAACCTTTAAGGGTATGAGTGATCAGGAGTTCACGGAGATAACGCAAAAGCTCCAGAGGCTCAAAATCTCCGAGGATGAGTATACTGTTTACGTGAAGCCTGAAATTGTTGTGGAAATCGCTTACAACGAAATTCAACGCAGCCTCCACTACAGATCAGGATTTGCCCTGCGCTTTGCACGGGTCATGCGCATCAGGGATGACAAGAGCCCGCAGCAAGCCGATACCATCGAAAGGGTGAGAAAATTATATGAAAAACAATTCAAGCGCAAGGCAAAAACCAAAGTTGGATTCAAGTAAAACTTTACTTGCATCCAAATTATTATTAAAATGATGAAAAGTATGGTTCTTAAAAGAAACAAGTTATTCTTTCTATTTTTTGTAATATTATTATGGATCTTTTCATCAGCCCAGAGCCAAGAAGAGAATAAATATTTTATCATGAAAAATGGGATGAAAATCTTTCTTCAGGAGAGACATTCTCTTCCATTAGTAAACATTGTTACTGCAGTTAACGCTGGTTCTAAGAATGAAAATGATAATAACAATGGGCTTTCTCATCTCCTTGAACATCTGATACTATTCAGAGGAACAGAATACAGAACCGGACAGCAAATCGGAGAGGACATAAGAAGATATGGAGCGTATTTCAATGCCCATACAGGTTTAGATTTGACAACTTTTGAAATTTCAGTTCCGTCTGAATACATTGATTTTGCCCTGAAAAATCAAAAAGAAATTCTGTTCAATTTAAAACTATCTGAAGAAGAGGTGGAAAATGAGAAAAAGATTATTATCGAAGAAATCAACGATAATTTAGACGACCCGAAAAAATATGCAACATCGATTCTCTTTCAGGAACTTTTCAAAGATCATCCTTACATGAATCCAGCATATGGAAAAAAGGAAATAATTGAGAATGTAAATCTTGAACAGATTGAACAATTTTACAATAAATACTTCAGGTCTGATAATTGCGCTATGACTATCATAGGAGATTTTAATCTAAGCCAGGTAGAAGAAAAAGTAAGAGGCCTTTTTGAGAATGTTATTACTGAAAAATCTCCATCCGAAAAATTCGAAATTGCTCAGCTCTTAAAAAAGGATGTTCAAATTGAAAAGGAAATGGATGTAAATCAATGTTATTTAGTTGTGGGGATGGTTGGTCCTGATTTTAATCATCCGGACCAATATGCAATGGATGTATTAACAAGAATCATCGGCTCTGGCTTTAATCCCAGACTGGCAGAATTTTTAAGGGGAAGAAACATTATACTCAACTCCATCTCAATGGATTATATATCAAATAAGTATGGAGGAGCCATAATCATTCATATAACTCTTGAGCAGAAATATTTAAGAAGAGCGATAAGAGAAATAATAAATTTCCTTAAACAGGCAAAAGAAGCTAAATACTCTCTACAAGATTATCTTCCAGAAGAACAGATGAATGTAATAGATTATTTAGAGAGTGCCAAAAATCGAATTAAATTAGATTTTCAGCATGCTCAGGAAACAGCCCTATCTATTGCCAGAGCAATAGCTCAATTTTTAATCCTAAATGAGGATGAATCAAGGGGAAATTACATAGAAAATATTTCGAAGATTACAACTTCTGGGTTAAGGAAAGTTTCTGATAAATATTTTAACCAAGGAAAATTTGTGATTGTCTCTATAACTCCTAAGAAAAAAGAATAATATTATTTAACTAAGATGAGGATTAAAAAAAGATTTTTTCCAATTCATCTCCTTCCTTTCATATTTTTATCGTCCTCTCTTCTTTCCTATCCCGGAACTGGAAATTTTATTTTGAAAAATCTGAACAAAAAAGTTTTAAACAATGGTTTAACTATAATAACTCAGAACGACAACTTTTCTAAACTTACTGTAATGCAGATTCTTGTCAAAGGAGGAACTTCAATCGAACCCCCTGAGAAAAATGGGATAGCCTATCTTACAACAAGATTATCCATAGAAATCCCAGATTGGAGTAAAGTTCAAATCCTGACTGAATCATCCTCAGGAATTTCTCTGAACTGCACCGGAGATTACTCTCTTATAACCTTAAAATGTCTTTCAGAAAAATTCGAGGAGACTTTAAGCATAATTTGTAAATCTATGACAGATCCTCTCTTTTCATCCTTGAGAATAAACAGAATTAAAGATTATATGACCGATCAAATCAAAGCTGAACAGGATAACCCGGCTCAAATGGCCTACAACGCTTATCTTAAAGGTTTATATAGAGATACAGGATATGGAAATCCAGTCTTTGGCACAGAAGAATCCCTTAAAAAAATAAAAAAAGGAGACATTAAAAATTTCTATGGTAATTTTTTCAAAGCTGGAAACATGATTATCGTTGTTTCTTCTGATTTAGATAATGAGAAATTAATTGAGATTATCCAAAAATATTTTTTAAAATTCCCTCCGGGAAAACCACATGGGATAACAACCTTTAAAATGCGAGCTTTGAAAAATAACTTCTTCTTTGAAAAAGAAAAAAAGCAATCCTTTATTTCAATCGGGTATCCTCTCAGGGAAGCAAATCCAAAAAATTTTATATTAGCCACTCTTTTAGAAACTTTGCTCGGGAAGGGAATTAACTCAAGGCTCTGGCAGCTTAGACATAAAGAAAAATTAGCCTACAATGTTGGCTCCAAAGCAATTTCGATGAAGCATGGAGGAATCATTGAAACTTACATAGAAACTCAAAATGAAAAAAGAGAAATTACTTTAGAAGCATTAAAAAAAGAGCTTCAGGATTTAAGAGAAAAAGGGCTAACTGAGGAAGAATTGAACATTACTAAAATTAATGCTAAAGCAAATTTTTTAAGGCTGAACGAAACTAAAGATAAAAGAACAAGAACCCTTGCATTTTTTGAGGCTTTAGGACTCGGATATGATTTTTTCAATAAATTTTTTGATGAGCTGGACAAAATTAATCTTCAAGAAATCGATGAGTTCATTCGTGAATGTATTTCACCGGAAAAAGAAATACAGGTAATAATCGGGCCAAAAAAGGATTAAATTAAAATGACCGATTTTGGCGTCAGTAGAGATAAAGAGAAGGCTCTTTTAGAAAAGATGGAACGACTGGGAATTTTTGAAAAAGATCTCGTGGAAAAATTCATTCGTTCTGGAGGGAAAGGGGGTCAGAAAGTAAATAAAGCCTCCACATGCGTATATCTCAAGCATCTTCCTACAGGTATAGAAGTAAAATGTCAGAAGGAAAGATATCAGTCTATAAACCGATTCTTAGCCCGTAGAATTCTTATTGAAAAAATAGAAAACATGATTCTGGAAAAACAGAGCGAAGAGCAGAAAAGGATAGAAAAAATAAGAAGGCAAAAGCGAAAGAGATCAAAGAGAGCAAAACTAAAAATTCTCGAAGAAAAAAGAAGGCATTCAGAAAAAAAGAGGCTCCGCTCTTTCCGTCCTTCTCTTGATGAATAAACGTTTAACTACATAACCTCAATTTTTTTACCGGGGATTAAATAAGGGATATTGCTTTCTCTTATCAACTTATTTAAGTCCGGAATCGATTTTTCAATAGTCTCGTTTAACTCTGTTATGACTTGTTTTGTCTGCTGGGAAACTTTTTCAACCTGCTCCAGTTGAGGAGGGGTGGGAATATCAATATAACTGTTAATAGCAAAATAGAGCATGGATGCTCGACCTCTAATTGCCCTGCTTCTCATCATAAAGTCATCTGGCTTGCCTATCAATTTTCCTTTGATCTCATCCAATTTCTTCAGAACTTTTTCTATTTCTGAGTTTAAAGTCTCTGGAGCATCTTTAAAGTTTTTTAAAGTTTTTTGAAGGTTTTTTAGCTGGTCTTCAAGGTTTTTTATTGAATTATCTGCCTCTCGAATTGAAGTATTAAGTTGAAATAATTTCATAAGAGTATCATGATAGAATTTATAATTTTCTTCTAAGATTTCATAAACGGGGTTGAGCTCAACTCTTACAGTTTTTGTCATCTCCTTTCCTGCTGCTTCAAGCTTTACCGTGTATTCTCCAGGAAGAACAAATGGTGAAAGAGGCCCCCTGAAAAACCCTCTCTGCTCCTGTTCTGGAACAACCGGAGGTTCATAACGTAAGTCCCAGTTTATTCTGTTTATTCCTTGTTCATTTGTTCCTTTTAACTGACGAATCTTTTTTCCATCTTTATCAAAAATTGTTATTTTTACCTCGGCCTTCTCTTTATCCTTATCTTTAATTCTTTCTCTCAGGTAGTAACTGAGGAGAGCACCAAAAGGAGGGTTCGGTGCGGTGAAAAATTTATGTCCTGTACTTCCTTTATGGCTGTATGGATTAAAAATAGTTGCTGGTTTTATATCAAAAAGAAAACAATCAGAAGAAAGAACCTTTTCAGTTAAGCTTTCAAGAGGAGTGATGTCATCCAGTATCCATACACTTCTACCATGGGTTCCAAAAATAAGGTCATTTTCTCTCGGATGAATTGCAATGTCATCTACAGGGACTGTTGGCAGATTTCCCTTGAATCGAATCCACTTCTCACCCCTGTTTAAAGAGAAATTGGCTCCAAATTCAGTTCCAACGAAAAGAAGATTTGAGTTTTTAAGACTCTCTCTGATTACGTTAACAGTATGTCCATGAGGAAGATTACCCACAATTGATTTCCAGTTCTCACCGTAATCAGAGCTCACAAACACATAAGGAGTAAAATCATTGCTTCGGTGCCCGTCAAAAGTAACGTAAACAGTTCCTTCTTTAAATCGGGAAGCAACCACTCGACTGACATAAGTATTCGGAGGAACTCCTTTAATTCGGCCTGTTAAATTTTCCCAGGTTTTTCCACCATCCTTTGAGACTTGAACATATCCATCATCAGTTCCCACATACAGTAATCCTTCTTTTAGCGGTGATTCAGAAATTGTTATTATAGTTCCATAATGGAGAACTCCGTCATTCCTTGAAAGTGTATTTTCATTTAGAATAACTCCCATTATGGGCAACTTATCTCTGTCCTGATTGGTGGTAAGATCCGGGCTTTCAGCCCATGTTTCTCCTCTGTCGGTTGATTTAAACAATTTATTTCCACCATAATAAATCGTCTTTGGATTATGAGGAGAAATCAGTATAGGCGAGTTCCAATTAAAGCGATATTCCTCCTTCTCATCTTTTGGAACAGGTCTTATAGAACGTCTCTCATCGGTTTTCAAATTAAAGCGCATAAGATTCCCATCCTGAGATTCAACATAAACTATCGTATGGTCAGTCGGGTCAACCTGAGCATAGAAACCATCTCCGCCACCAACATTGTACCAGTCTTCATTTGTTATACCTACACGATAACGAGTTGCGCTCGGGCCAGCCCAGCTTCCATTATCCTGCAATCCACCATATACATAGTATGGCTTACGCATATCAAAACCGATTTCATAGAACTGACCAAGAGGGATTGTGTTAATAAAATCCCAGCTTCTTCCCGTATCATAAGATATATGGATTCCTCCGTCTGAACCAAGAACCATATGATTTGAATCAGCCGGGTTAATCCACAAAGCATGATGGTCTCCATGGATCATTCTTATCCAATCTGTCCTGAATGTCTTTCCCCCATCTTCTGAAAAATACATCTGAGCGCCAAGAACCCAGATTCGCTGGTCATTGTTCGGGTCTATTCTTATCTGACTGTAATACATCGGCCTTGGATTTGTGCTGCTTATTTTCTTCCAGGTCTCTCCTTTATCCTCTGAGCGGAAAACTCCACCCTCTTTATTTTCAATAATGGTATACACAATGTTCGGGTTTTTCCTGTAAACATCGACGCCTATTCTTCCGGTGTCACCTGAGGGCAATCCTTCTGTTAACTTCTTCCATGTTTCTCCACCATCGATTGATTTATAAAGAGCACTATGGGGACCGCCTCCATTAAACCCATAGGCGGTTCGCCTTCTTTGATAAGCTGCTGCATAAATAATGTTAGGGCTCTCATAATCCATTGCCACATCAATTACTCCAGTATCTTCATTGATAAATAAGACGTTTTTCCATGTTTTTCCGCCATCTGAGGTTTTGAATAATCCTCTTTCTTTGTTAGGTCCCCAGAGACGTCCTGCAGCAGCCACATAAACTACATCCGGATTTTTAGGATCGATGACAATTCGACCTACGTGATGGGAATCCTTTAATCCCATGTTAATCCATGTTTTCCCACCATCCATCGATTTATAAACGCCATTTCCCCATGAAGAACTCTGACGATTGTTGGCCTCACCTGTTCCAACCCATACAATGTTCGGGTCAGAAGGAGCAACAGTAATATCCCCTATCGTGCTCACACTTTCATTATCAAAAATTGGTTCCCATGTTATTCCATTGTTAATCGTTTTCCATACTCCTCCTGAAGCTGTTGCGACATAGATAATATTTGATTGATTTTCAACAACAGCAAAATCATCAACCCTGCCTCCCATGTTGGCAGATCCAATGCATCTCCACATAAGACCTTTGATGAGTGATTCATCCAAAGTAAAAAATTGCTGAACTGGAATTGATGGTTTCTTTTCCGCAGAAAAACCCAGTGAGACTATCAAAAATAAAATTAAAACTAATAACAAAGTAATTTTTTTAAAACGCAAAAAAATTCTCATTTTATCTCTACCTCCTTTTATTGACATAATATAAAAAAAGAATGCCCATTTTCAAGAGTTCTTTTAATTAAAACTTTATCGATCTTCACAATTACTTTAATATTTTGATTATCCAGTTAATTTTGTTTTTTATCTAAATTTTTTTTTTATAATAATTTGAGAATGATTATATATAAAAATTTTTATGGAATTTTGAAAAAAAATATTTAAATAATTGTGAGGAGATAAAAATGAATTATATAATGTGCCCGAGATATTGGATGGCGTATTCTGGGTCGGAGTGAAAGATTGGAACAGTTGAAGTAAATGGTTCTCCTTCATCTGATGACTACAAAAAAATAATTGAAATAGGTAAGGAGCTCTGTAATAGAATAAAAAGATAAAGGAAATGATAAGAATCAAAAGAATTTATAATACACCAGCTGAAGACGATGGCTTTAGAATACTTGTAGATAGATTATGGCCGAGGGGTTTGAATAAAGAAAGGGCAAAGATAGATTTGTGGCTGAAAGAGATAGCACCGAGTAATGAATTAAGAAAGTGGTTCTCGCATAATCCTAAAAAGTGGGATGAATTCAAAAAAAGATACTTTAAAGAATTAGATTCTAAAAAAGAGCTTGTAAATCTTATCCTAAAAAAGGCAAAAGAAGCAAACATAACCCTCTTATATGGAGCTAAGGATGAAGAATTTAACAATGCTATGGCATTGAAAGATTATATCGAAATCAAAATATAGGAGGTAATATTATGAGAAGTAAAAACTTTATTTCTTTAACAGGTATTTTCGTTATCATTTTAATAATAACTCTCCCTGTGCCTAATAAGCTTTTTGCCCATTGTGACACAATGGATGGTCCAGTTGTAAAAGCTGCAAAAAAAGCCCTTGAAACAGGAATAGAAAGGTTTAATAAAGCGTAAGCTCCAAAAAATGCTAAATGTCTATGAGCAACAGTAATCTGATTGCCATGTGTGTAGTAATTTATAGCCGGAAGTTAATTTATGACAATCAAGACACCCTTTTTCTCTGATTAGCTTTTCTCCAATCAAATTTTCATCTGTTTTTTGAAGTTCCATCTCCCTATATTTTTTAAGATATTTTCTATCTTGAGGAGGCCAATCATTGTTATCTATTTCGCTTACCCATTTTAAAAACAAAATTAGATTATTTATTTCCATTTCATTTAAATATTGATTGGGCATTTTACGATAGGAAGAGGCAAAATATTTTCCTGGATTTTCCACTCTTTTTTAATTCCATCATAACCCAGCCTTGCGTAAACCTTTGTCATGTCAGGGGCATAGTATCCTCCGAATCCAAGGATAGTATGGCAATCATTGCAGTTATATTTTTCCCATACTTTTTTTCCAGCGATTACTTCTGTAGAAAGATTCTGGCTGTTTGTCAGAGCCTTAATTTTGCCATGAGAGTCAAAAGTGAGTATCATGAAAAGTAGCAAGGATATCAAAGTCCCTAAAATAAAAACTAATTTATAGACCTTTGCGTTCATCTAACCTCCTACCAATAATTTAAAAACAATAAAAAATTAAAAAAATTTTCTCAGACAGCACACTGAAGGGGTATGGGGAAGGTATCTTCCCCATGTCTGGGGGGTGCTCAGCGAAGCGTCTAAGGGGGGCTTGCCCCCATAGGGAAAGTGTTGTGTCACATCAAAATAACGAAAGGTATTTAAGTGACACAACACTAGGAGTCATATTTTTATACATCTCATAACCCCACAAAAATAATGCGATAACCTCTATAAAGCCACTGAATCCCATTATTGAAAAAGCAGTTTTGGGAATAAAATCTGTTAACGTCTCAGAGGTAATTCTTAATATATTTCCTGCATTGATTAACACAAAAGGAATCATTAATGAATTAAGGGATAAAACATCTTTACCTGAAAGCATGGGAATTATCTTACTTGAGACTCCCATTATCATCATAGTTATAAACCCCACAGTAAATGCATGTCTGTAAGAGCCCCAGAAAGCATGGGAGAAGCTTTGATTTGTTAATGAATTATAAAAAGGAAATAGGAGAAGCATTAATACTGACACTACAAGCCATGAATAAGAGGCTCTTATAAATTTTAAGCTTCTATCTTTTTCAGAAATTTTTTTAAGAATTCCAAATTTGAAAAACAGGGTTAATGAACAGACAAAAAATATCGGATAAGATATTTCAACGCCAATCCCAAAAATATGGTTTTTAGTTGATCTCAAAAGATAAAGAAAAATTATTTCGCTCACGATGAATAGAATCATCATTGCAAAAAGAATATTGGAAAGCTTTTTTGAAATCTCATTGAACCCGAATGCAGTGGGAAGCAACCTCTGACTTACTCCAAATATCATCATTCCAGCGAATCCTATCAACTGAATGTCACGAAGGGGACCAGATAAAATAGAGACTTTTTCTACTAAAGAATCAAAGCTTTTAGCCGATGAAATAGAATAAAAATATCCTATATTAAAAATAGATTGAACTAAGAAGAAAAAGAATGATGCAAAAACAAATTTTCCATGAGCCTCAACTTTTTTACCTGATTTTTTTATTGTTTTTACAATTATTAAAATAAAAAGAAAAATTGCTGCTGTTTCCAAAAACCCAGAAAATATACCAAGAGAAATTGTAAAAGTAGAGGGATTTAACAATTGAGCTGGGAAATATAGAATTATTCCTGAAATCATCAGATAGAACGTAAGAGAAGCCAGTCTTGCATTCCATAGCGTACTGTATGCAAATCTTGGGAATGCCTGATATGCAAAACCCATTATAAATAAGGCTACCCAACCTGCAACCATTGCATGGGCATGGGCTATTGTATATTTCAAAGGAAGGGCAAAAAAAGAACCCTTTAATGAAATGTACGCTAAATTTATGGCACCAAATAAACACCCAATCGTAAGAACTATAACTATCGCTGCTTTAAAGAATCTTTTATAGAGTATATCTCCTAATGTTTCTTTGTATAATAAAGCATCTATAGATTTCGGCTTGCTTTTAACAGCTTCGTTTAATTCCTCCAACAATGCTTTCTCATCTACTTTATGAACTTTTGAAAAAAATTCAACAGTTTCCGGTGGACCTAAAGGACCTCCACAGCCTTTTAAACCATATCTATCAAAGATTTCCCTTGTTTGAGGAAATTTTAAAATGATCTCAGGAAGAGTCATATGTTTATTTATTATTATTTCCTCATTTTTATGCTGTTTTGATTCATTCATTTTAGCTCCTTACTATTTAAAAATATTCATTTATTTTCATTGCTGTAAATGCTTTAGCTTTTAGAATATTTAAAGAATAATTCTGAATTTTTTTGATTACTTCCTGTTTTTTTAATTTAATAAAATTCTGTTTCATAAAAAATATTGTTCTTATCATCATTCCTATTACCGCAGATGCAGCTAAATTCTCATCATCTTTTTTAAACTCCCCTCTTTCCATCCCTTCTTTTATAACCTGAATGAAAATATCTTTGGGAGCTACTATATTTGAAGGTAATTTAGAAAACTCAGTTTGATGCCCCCATATTACGTATTGATAGATGAGTTCCTGTTTTTCAGCAAATTCAAAAAACTTATTTATGAGCTTTAAAAGTTTTTTTTCTGATATATCATCCTGTCTTACCTCATCTTTGAGGGCTTGGGAGAACAAATTCATACTTGAAATAAACAATTTTAATGAGATATCTTTCTTGCTTTTAAAATGTCTGTAAATAGTTCCCTCGGCAATGCCGGCTTTTTTTGCAATTTCCTTTGTTGTGGTTCCCTTAATTCCTTTCTCGACAAAAAGCTTTAAGGAAGTGCTACTTATTAATTCCTTTTTTGATTCTGTCTTTCGTTTCATAATTACTTAATTTATGAGTGAGTATTCACTCATTTTTATTTTAATAAAAAATATTCCTTCTGTCAATATATTTTTGTTTATACTCTTCTTTCTGATTTAAAAAGAAGAAAAAAGAGCCGAATGGGAATGGATTTCTTAAATCATTGGATTAAATTTTCTTTTTATTTAAATCCAGGAGCACTCTTTCTTAAACTTTCAGCTTCGTCTTTTATTTTCTGAAGGGATTCTTTTATCGCAGCCCAGCCATACCAGTGCATGTAATCAGGGTTCATGTGAAAAGCTCCCTGAAAAGTTCTCATCCTGTATTCTAAAAACATCACATATAACTCCTGCTCTACAGTACTTTTTGCTTCATAGAACTGGAGTAAATCAGGTGCATATTTCCAATTTTCCGGCTTTTTCAATAGTCCATCCTTATACAATGCTTTTACTGTCTGGATAGCCTCTGCCATTATTTTGTCTGCTTCCTTGATAATTTTATCTCCTGCCTCTAATTGCTCTTTAGCAAATCTTTCTGAATGGCAGGATTTGCAGGTTTTAATCGAACGATCTCTCTCTGCCTGCCATTCTTCTTTTGTAAGCCTTGCAACTTTTGCTGCCTTTACTGCTTCTAATCTTTCAGTTGGGTTTCCATTTTCATCAAGCACTCCAAGGGCTTTTAATATTTCAACTCTGTATCCAAGCCATTCTGGATCATTCTCAGGAAGTCTTAAAGCCAGGAATCCCCATGCTGTCATTACATTATGATTTCCATTTTCCATGTGGCAGGTCTGGCATTTTGGAGCTCTTCCTGTATCTCCTTCGATTGACCATATTGTTCCATGTTTTGAAGTAGACCACATTTCCCATTGAGGATGGTCAAATCCCATATGACAGGTCTGACATGCTCTTGGGTCAGAAGCTTCTTTTATCGAAAATTTATGTCTTGTATGGCATGAATCACAGCTTCCAGTTCCATAAGTAAATTCTTTTAACTCTTCAGCGGATTTCTCTCCTATCTTATGGCAACCGGAACATCCTTTAAACCCTTCATGTCCAACGATCTGCAAAGGCTGATGCATGAGCATTGGCATTGCTTTCATAGCAGTCCATGCCAGAGAATGTTTTCCTGCTCTGAATTGTTTAACTCTTTCCTCATGACAGGTCGCACAGGTTTCTGGGGTTGGGAATTTTGCAAGGTTTGAATCTTCCATCGTTTTATGCTCTTCTCCATGGCAGGTGGAACAGTCAACATCAGCATCAGGTTTTCCCATCTTCCCGTCTTTGAATTGAGATACAATTTTTGGGGTGACATTTTTGTGACATTCAACACACGGAGATTCTTTTGCTTTTGATACTTTTTTTGCTTCTTGTGAAAAAGAGAATAAAATTAGCACATTTATTAAAATAAAAAATAATAAAAATGGATATTTTTTCATTTGTCCTCCTTTATTAATCTTATTAAAAAAAATTTTTTATATCAGAAAAAAAATGGGATGTCAAAATATCAAATTTTCTATACATCTGGTGATGTCTCGATTAACCTGCCTTCTGATTCCCAGTTCAATCTCAATACAAGAACTTCATCTGGCTCAATTGATACAGATTTTCCTTTAACTGTAAAAGGTAGAATCAGCAAAAAAAGCATTCAAGGTTCTGTTGGTTCCTCGAATTCTAATCTACTCTGCACAACCACAAGTGGAAACATCAGAGTAAGAAAGCTTTAAGGGGAATTTTTTTAAAATATTTATAAAAATTTAAATTAGCTTTATCGGAGCACTTTTCCTGATATAATAAGAATCAATCCTTTATCTCCACCATCCATCCTTGAAACTCCAACAACAGTCCTCTCCCCAGGTTTTATGGTCAAATTGGTATTTAAAAGTGTAATAGAATCTCTTCGCTCTTCTGGTGGAGCTCCAACTAACCCAGTCTTAGCTACTGTAACTTTTATCTTAGCTAAATTTATTTCCATCTGGATTATTTCTTCCTTTTCTTCTTTGATATATTTTGGAGTGAGGATTAACTTAAATTCATTATCTGCTCCTCCCAATGTAAGCAGCGACGATCCTCTGTCATTACCTCTAATAAAAGAAGTATCTAAAACCTTAAATGCTTTATATCTTAAAAGGCTCTTTATTTCTTTGATAACAGGATCGTTTTTCAATGCTTCATCCATTTTTTCTTCTTCTTTTTCAGACCCAAGTATTAGTTGAACATTAAACTGCAAATCCACAGGCTTAACATCGATTTCTTTCAACACATCAAGCATCTTTTCAACTATCTCAGGGTGATCGCGAATTGATATAATCCTGAGAGCTTGGTTAAAACTTATATTCCCTTCTTTACTTCTATAAACACGCAGAAGATTTATAGCATCAGTTGGCTTTATATATTTCAATTTTACAATTTCATCTTTTAATGGAGCCTTCGACTCTTGAGAAAAAACCAATGGGCTCTGCAGCAAAAAAAATGTAAAAATTACAAAAAAAACTAAAATCCATTTATTCATTTTTTTTCTCCTCCCATTCAAAATTTTTATTAAAAAACCAGATAATCTTTAATCCAGTTTCCTTTGATACTAAAGTCATGACGAGAGAATCCTGTATTGGAGTCTCTTTTAAAAGATTTATTTCCTGCTCAATCTTTTTTTTAACGACTGGCCTTGAGCTTGCAATCTTTTCAGGGATTCTGAGCTTCAATGGCTGCTCTTGCTTCTCAAGCTTTACAATAGGCTCTATCCCAATAGATTCTTTCCTTGCAGTTAAAAACTCAGTCTTTTTCTCCTGTAAAAAATGGGGCAAAGTCAGAAAGAGAACTACAGCAATTATTGCAAAAGCCAAAAAAATGTATGCCCATGATTTTTGATAAAGCGCATTCCAGTTTAAAACTAAACTTGAACAGGGTTTAATTTTTTCCTGAGTTACTTGTTTTATCATTTCTGACCATTCAGCTTCATCCCAATCAATCGAATCTCTTTCCTTTAATTCATCTATCATTGAGAAAACATTCAAATATTCTTTATACTCATTCCCACATTTTTCACATAATCTTAAATGGTCTTTTATTTTTGAAAGTTTATTCAATGAAAAATCTGAGCTTATTGCTAACGGTATCCATCTCTTAATTTTCCTGCAATTCATTCTATTTCTCCTTAAACTCAGGATAAACTTTTACAAAAGCATCTTTAATTTTTTTCCGCGCTGAAGAGAGATAAAATCTAACATTCATCTCTGAGCAGTTGAGAATATTTGCTGTTTCCTTGATATTAAATCCTTCTATATCCCGAAGTAAGAAAATACTCTTTTCCCTTGGACTTAACTCTTTCATACAATCTAATATTTTCTCTTTAAATTCCTTTTTAAGATGCCTTTCTTCAGGGTCAATTTCAGGTGATGGATGTGATCCTTGTCTATATGACATTACATTTGATTTTTTCTTCTTCCTTAAAAAATCATTTGTTACATTGATTGAGATTTGATACAGCCAGTTTTTAAAACTTTTGTTTGTGTTATATTTTCTTAAGTATTTAAAAGCCCTCATAAAGGATTCCTGACAGATCTCTTTGGTCTCTTCAATGTTTCCGGTCATACGATAAGCCATGTTCAAAAGATTTCTCCTCCAGGGCTTGATAAGTAGTTCAAAAGCATCGAGATTTCCATCTAATACCTCTTTCACCAGGTTTTTCTCATCTACCATCCAAATTAATATACCTTTTCTCAGAAAAAAATGTTAGAGAATTAACAAAACTGGTCCGCTTGAAGAATTTTTCAAAAGATTTTAAAATTTGGGAGATTAGGGAAGGTAAAGGTGGAAAGGGTTGAATCGTTTCTTGAAATAAAGATTTCAAAGGGAGAGGACTGAAGATGAGTGGATTGAGCATTACTCTAAGCGAAGCAGATACAAAAGCAAAGCTTGTTGATCCAGTTCTTCACAAGAAGGGATGGACAGAAGACCTTATTCGTCGGGAAGAAACAGCTCCTGGCATTGATATTATAGACGGTAAACCGCGCCGAAAAAGTCAAGGACGAATGGATTATCTTTTACGTACAAGAGTTAATATAAATAGTCAGCCTATAGCAGTTGGCTTGATCGAAGCGAAAAAAAGCAATGAGCCACCAGATAGAGGTCTTGAGCAAGCAAAGAGATACGCTCGTCTAAACAATGTTCCCTTTGTTTATTCTTCTAATGGACATCTGTTCATAGAATACGATAATTTCACAGGTAAAACTTCTGAGCCACGACCACTTGAAGAATTTCCTACACCTTCTGAACTTCGTCAGCGCTATGAAAGTAGGCTGGGAATTTCCCTGGAGAGTGAAGAGACGAAACCGCTTCTTGTTCCATATCCAAGTGGAGAGGCAACAAGACGCTATTATCAAGATGCCGCTATCAGGTCTGCCCTTGAAAAAATAGCTCAAGGAAAAAAGAGAGTGCTTTTATTTTTAGCTACAGGTTCAGGCAAGACTTTTATTGCGGTTCATATATTAAAAAAGATCGCAGATGCCGGGCAGCTTCGTCGTGCTTTATTTGTGTGCGATAGAGACGAACTGAGAACTCAAGGATTATCTGCTTTTCAAAATGTCTTTGGAACAGATGCTGCTGAAGTTACAACATCAAATCCCCAAAAAAATGCACGTATCTTGATAGCAACTTATCAGACACTCAATGTAGCAGGAGAAAATGAAGATGCAAAATTTTTTTTAGAAAATTATCCTGAGAATTATTTCAGTCATATTGTTATTGATGAATGCCACAAAAGTGCCTGGGGAAAATGGAGCATCGTGCTTAAAAGGAATCCAGATGCAGTTCAGATTGGTCTTACTGCAACCCCGCGCTACTGGGAAGGTGGAAACGATGAAGAAAGAAGAGGAGACGAAGAAATAACCGCTAACAATATTCAATACTTTGGTGAGCCTGTTTATGAATATGATATGGCTCAGGGGATTGAGGATGGTTATCTTCCTCCATGCGAAATTATTGCTCGGCAGGTAAACCTTGATTTAAGAGGAGTAACAAGAGAGAATATAGAGAAAGCAGGGGGAGCTACAGATGCCATAACAGGTGAACCATTGGCTGTCCATGAGACGCGAGGTATTTACGAAGCTACATCATTTGAGGATATTATTCAGTTACCCGACCGAGTGGAAGTCATGTGTAGTGACCTCTTTGATATGCTTCTTCAAACCAGTGGTCCTCTGCAAAAAACCGTTATTTTCTGTGTTCGTGATACTCATGCAGATGCTGTTGCAACTGAAATGAACAATCTTTACACAGAATGGTGCTCTAAAAATGGACAAAAAAGACTTGAACCTTACGCCTTCAAATGCACTGCTTCAGTTGGAGGAAGCGAATATATTGCAGACCTTAGAGGATCCGAACGCAGCCATTTTATTGCGACAACCGTTGATCTTATAACCACTGGAGTAGATATTCCCATAGTTCGAAATGTTTTCTTCTTTAAGTATGTCCGTTCCCCGATTGCCTTCCAACAAATGCTGGGGAGAGGTTCGAGGATACACCTTCCCACCAATAAGTTAATGTTCCGTGTCTATGACTATACAGATGCTACTCGTCTTTTAGGGAAAGCATTTAAGAGCAGACCTTCTCCGACACGAGAACCTAAAGAGCCTGGAGAAAGAAAAGAAAAAATAATCCGCGTTGAAGGATTTGATGTTCATGTGAATCCTGCAGGAACATACATTGTTAATCAGAAGGAAGGAAGATTGGCAATGGTGACTGTTGAAGAATATAAGCAGACCCTTGCTGACAAACTGGTAGAAGAGACAGAAACTTTCGAGAATTTTCGCAAGTGTTGGATAAGCCCGCAGGAAAGGAGAGCTCTCATAGATGCTCTTCCCGATGATGGGCGTGGATTAAAACTGCTCCAGGAGCTCCTTCAGCTTAAGGATTATGACCTCTATGATGTGCTAGCAGAGATTGGATTTGGTTTGGCTCCGAAGAGTCGTAAAGAAAGAGTGGAGGCACTCCAATACAAACATAAATCCTGGTTTGACAGTTTACCTGAGCAAACTGCAAAAATACTGCTTGCCCTTGCTAAACAATTCGAAAAAGGTGGAACAGAAGAGTTAGAAAATCCCTATGTATTCAATGCTCCTGAAGTAATTAAATCAGGTGGTCTAGATGCATTAAAAACGTTAGGGGATCCAAAAGAGATTATAAATGAAACAAAAGAGAGGTTGTTTGCTGCATGAATGAAAAGGATATAAAAGAGCTCATATCAAAAGGGGAATCCCTAACGCTTGATTTTAAAGGGGAGCTTTCTGATGGCTTTTACAAAACCATTTCAGCTTTTTCCAACACAAAAGGAGGAATAATCCTTCTTGGCGTTGGTGATAAAGGGAAAATAGTCGGCGTAAGCCCCACAAATGAATTCATGGAAAGAATGACAAATCGAATAATTGACAAGTTAACAATCTACCCTGAAATTGAAGCCGTAGACGTGGAAGAGAAACGCATAATAGCCGTCATAGTGGCGCGTTCGAGCTTTCCTATCTCTTATGAAGGCCGTTATTATGAGCGGATAGGAAACACAACCAGAGAAATGAGTCAGGAAAAACTCAGGGCATTGCTTCTTAAAGGTAAATCATGGGACCTTCTCACCAATAATGTTTCGTATGAAGAGATAGACATCGAGACTATAAAAAGATTCGTCCGGCTTGCAGTTGAAAAGAATAGACTGCCCAGAGTTTCCCTCGACGAACAGCCGTTGGTCATCCTCGAAAAGCTCGGCTTGATTGTCGATGGCAAACTAACCAATGGCGCCGTCATTCTTTTCGGAAAAGACCCTCAGAAACATTTTATTAATCTTTGCGTTCGGGTAGGCCGTTTAAAAACTGAAACTACAATCATCGATGATAAGTGGGCAAAAGGGAATCTCTTTCAGCAACTCGAAGAGACAATCAATGTTTTGAAACAGTTCATCAGTGTCCGCTATGAAATAAAAGATTGGCAGCGGGAAGATATATGGGATTATCCGATCCCTGCACTCAGAGAAGCGGTGCTGAATGCTCTTATCCATCGAGATTATTTCAATATCGCCAATTTCATTCAGATTAAAGTTTACGATGACCACATCTGGTTTTTTAATTTAGGAGGACTTCCGGAGGGCATTTCTATCGAGGAGCTCAAAGTTCCTCATGGCTCAGTTTTGCGCAACTCCTTGATTGCCAAGGCATTTTATCTCGCCGGTGAGATTGAGCAATATGGCAGTGGCACGGTTCGAATGGTAGAATGGATGAAAGAAGCTGGACTCCCAGAGCCAGAATACAAAGAAGAAATGGGTGGATTTTCGGTATATTTCTACAGTGACATTTATACAGAGGAAAATTTGAGAAAGATGGGGTTAAACGAGCGGCAGATTAAAGCGGTGATGTATGTGAAGGAGAAAAGAAGGATTACGAATAAAGAGTATCAGGAACTTAATGCAGTGTCTAATAAGACTGCTTATCTCGAATTAATAGAAATTGTTAAAAAAGATATTTTTATAGTTGAAGGGACCGGGAAGAATGTTATCTATACTTCAAAGAAGGTAATAAAAAAGTAATGAAAAGGTAATGAAAAGGTAATGAAAGTAATGATTAGGTAATGAACCAAAAATGAGCCGAAAAATTAACTCCGAACTCAAAACCCTGAACTCTGAACCCCCCTCAGGCTGGCGATGGATGAAGTTGGGGGAGGTGTGTAAGATCAATCCTTCTCGTCCCAGGAGTTTCTATCGTTCTCCTAATGCTCCGACCTCATTTGTCCCAATGGTTGCTGTGGATGAGAAAACGGGAACTATATCCAAACCAGAGATTGTTCCATATTCAAAGGTTGCCAAAGGATATACTTATTTTGAGGAAAATGACGTTCTCTTTGCTAAGATTACACCACGTATGCAGAACGGAAAGCATGTTATTGCAAGAAATCTGATTGATGGGATAGGCTTCGGAACAACTGAATTTCACGTTTTGCGTCCCAATGAAGAAGTGTTGCCAGAGTGGGTTCATTTCTATATTCGACAGCCTTCATTCTTACAAGAAGCAACAGGATATTTCACAGGTGCAGTAGGTCAACAAAGAGTACCCGAAGAGTTTTTGGCAAACTACATTATCCCTCTACCAACAAAAGAGGAGCAAGAACACATCGCTGCAAAAATTCAAGAACTGATGCATGAGGTGGAGCATGCCCGAACTGCCTGCGAAAAGCAACTTGAGGCAGCCAAAGCCCTCCCCGCCGCATATCTGCGAGAGGTCTTCGAAAGCGAAGAGGCAAAGAAGTGGGAGAGAAAGAGGCTGGGTGAAGTACTTTCAGCTAATCCCCAATACGGCTTAACAGCAACAGCAGTAGATATTGTAAAAGATTATATTTATCTTCGCATTACCGATATTACAGAGGAAGGGAAAATTAAAGGTCAAGATTTAAAGTACATTGAGTCAGATAAAAAAACTTTTGAAAAATATAAAGTTTCTGCCGGCGACATTTTAATTGCAAGAAGTGGTTCTGTAGGGCGTGTTTATTTAGTTAAAGAATCTGACTTGCCAAGACCAGCGGTTTTTGCCTCTTATCTAATTAGATTCAGACTCAAGCCCGATTATGTTTTGCCTGAATATTTCTTTTATTTTGCGTTAAGTGAGCAATATAAAAGTTTTATTTCGGAACAAATTAAAACAGTAGCTCAACCAAATATAAATGCTAAACAATACCAGATATTAGAGATTCCCTTGCCACCTATAGAGACCCAGCAGCGCATCGCCATTGACCTCAAAGAAAAATTAGCACAGGTTGAAAAACTACAATCTGCAATCTCGAATCAAAAATCCGCACTGGATGCCTTGCCTCAAGCAATCTTAAGAAAGGCGTTTAGGGGGGAGTTGTGATAAAGAAGCTAATCGTCGAAAACTTCCGTTCTATTAAAAATGTAGAGATTGATCTAGGCCTAATGAATGCCTTTATTGGTCCAAATAATGCTGGAAAGTCAAACATTATGAAAGCGTTAAATTTAGTTCTTGGGGAGATTTATCCATCTGTGCGTTCCTTTGACGAAAAAGACTTCTATAATTACGATAAATCAAATCCAATTAAAATAGAAGTCAGATTTGACTCACCATTGACCTGCAATCCTCGTGTTTACGGATTTCAGTTGACTTTTGACGGTAAGGACTGTGAGTATTTCGCAATTGATGCCAACGGCAATGTACTTACCTACCCCATATATGGGCGAGAGATCCGAGTTTCTAACGAGATGAAAGATGAAGTTGCTTTAATGTACTTAGGGCTTGATCGTCAGGCATCGCAGCAAATCAGAGCGACTCAATGGACATTGTATGGCAAATTATTAAGGCACATCGAAAAACGAATAGACGATTCAAAAAAAGAAAATTTCAAAAGAGGCATCGAAACTTCTTATAATTCTAACATCTATCCTGACTTGCAACAGATGGAAGACATTCTAAAGGATCATGTTAAGCAACAAACAGGTTTGGATTTGCATCTGCGTCTGTCAATTCTAGACCCGATAGAAACCATTAAGAACCTCAGACCTTATCTACAGGAAGATCCATTGTCAAAGGAATTTGATGCTGAGGATATGGGGGCTGGGACCCAAAGTGCTTTAGCGGTTGCAATTGCCCGTGCATATGCAGAAATCGTCAGACAGCCCCTTTTAATGGCAATTGAGGAGCCTGAACTCTATCTGCATCCCCATGGATGCCGCCATTTTTACAAACTTCTTAAGGGACTATCCGAAACCAGTGTCCAAATTATATACGCCACCCACGAAAGGTCTTTTGTAGATATATCTAACTTTAAAAGTATTCATTTAGTTAGAAAAGAATCCAACGAAACAAAGGTTTATTCAGGGATAGGAAAGCAAGTATCGTCTGAAGAAGAAATCAAAATGGCTTCAAAATTTGACGAGGATGTAAACGAGGTATTCTTTGCTAATGATGTGGTTTTGGTTGAGGGACCCGACGATAAGATTGCTTGTCGGTTGGCTCTTGAAAAACTTGGAATGGAACTGGATAAAGAAAGCGTTTCTATAATGGAATGTGGTAGCAATACGGCGATTAAGCCAATCAGTGAAATACTAAAATTGTTTAATATCTCGACTTATGCATTAATTGATGAAGACCCATCAAATCAAAAAACAGCCAAAATAATAGAGGAATTGAGAAGGTTTTTAGATAGCGATAGGGTTCTACTTCAATCTCCTAATCTCGAAGGCATATTTGGGCTAGGTAAGAAACTGAGTAAAGCGGAAGCTCTTGCATTTTTCTCGGATTGGTTTAATGGGAATAGTCCCCCTGATGTTTATAAGCTACTAAAACAGAAAATTGAAGAGGGTTAATACCATGCCTAAGAACAACCGCAAAATCACAACCCCGCAATCGCTCAATGCCTATATCAAGGGCATCTGCGATATTATGCATAGTGGTAAACAGCAGACAAATTTATTCCAAATATGTCAAATAATACTTGACAATTTTGGAAATATCTATTAGAATTCAGACATGAAAATATATCCCCGTAAGTTAACCCAAACCTTAACAAAAGAAGTGAACTCACCGAGGATTGTAATCTCAACAGGGATGCGGCAGGTGGGAAAGACTACCCTTATGCGTCAAATTTTTAATAATATTAAAAGCCCTCATAAGATTTTTCTGGATTTAGAAAATCCTTTAAACCAGAAGGTATTTGAAGAAGTAAATTTTGACAATATTATTCCCAACTTGGAACAGTTCGGATTTTCTTTGGGTAAAAAATCCTTTTTATTTTTAGATGAGGTACAGGTTGCCCCGGGGATTGTAAAAGCCATTAAATATCTTTATGACCATTATCAAATTAAATTCTTCCTGACTGGCTCAAGCAGTTTCTATCTAAAAAACCTCTTTCCTGAATCTCTGGCAGGCAGAAAGGTTATATATGAACTCTTTCCTTTGGATTTTGAGGAGTTCTTGATATTTAAGGAAGAAAAGAAAAAACCATCCGATGGATTCTCAATTAAGGCAGAGAATAAAAACAGGGTTTCCTATGAACTTTATAAGAAATACTTCAGTGAATATTTAGAATACGGTGGTTTTCCAGCAGTAGTCTTAGAGAAGGATAGAACAAGAAAAAAACAGGTTTTAGAGGATATCTTTAAATCCTATTTTGAAAAGGACGTGAAAAGTTTGGCGGATTTTAGGGAATTAGGCAAACTCAGGGATTTAATCCTGCTTCTGACTAATCGCATAAGTTCAAAGATCGAGATTAGCAAAATTGCCTCTGAGATAGGGGTATCACGTGAGACGGTCTATTCTTATCTGAATTTTTTAGAAAAGACTTACTTTATATCTCTGATCAGTCCTTTTTCTCGGAATATCAATGGAGAGGTCAGGGGAGCAAAAAAGGTCTATTTCTGCGATAATGGGCTCCTGAGTTACTTAGGTAGGGTTTCGGAGGGAACACTTTTTGAAAATGCTGTTTTCCAAAATCTTAAAAAATATGGCGGCTTAAATTATTATGAAAGGTACAGAGGTCCTGAGGTTGATTTTATTCTAAATAAAAAAACTGCTTTTGAAATAAAGATTAAAGGCGATCCCCAGGATTTGAAAAGACTAAAAAGAATATCCGAAGGTTTAAAAATAAAAGAGTGCTATTTAATTGTAAAAGACTATAGTGAACTTCCAAGAACAATTTTAGCTCAGGATCTGTAGGAATGAAGAACAACCACAAAATCACAACCCCGCAATCGCTCAATGCCTATATCAAAGGCATCTGTGACATTATGCGGCGCTCCGGCAGGGCTGGAGCTTTGCAGTATGTCCCAGAGCTTACATGGATGCTCTTCTTACGAATTCTCGATGAGAATGAGCAGAGAGAGGAGGAACAAGCGAAAGCATTGGGCGTAGAGTTTATGCCTTCCCTGGAGTATCCCTATCGCTGGCGTGATTGGGCTGACCCTGAGGGAGGGAAACGGTTGGAACTTCAAATGGGAACATTGGGTGGATTTATGTCCTTTGTCAATGGCGAGCTCATCCCATATCTTCGAAATCTTAAAAATAAGCCATCTGCAACCCTGCGTCAGAAGGTTATCAGTGAAGTCTTTTCCTCAATTGAAAGGACTGGAATTGATACTGAACGAAATCTTCTTGATATCCTGGATAAAATTCATGAACTCTCTTTAGAGCATGTTGTTGAAACTCATATGTTTACTCTCTCCCAGGTTTATGAAGGATTACTTCTCAAGATGGGTGAGAAGAATAACGATGGAGGTCAGTTTTTTACACCACGGGAAGTTATCCGTGTAATAGTCAAGGTTGTAAATCCAGAGGTTGGGGAAATGATCTATGACCCATGCTGCGGAACTGGTGGATTCCTTGCTCAGGCACATCTTCACATGAAAGAAAAAGTAAAACCGCTGATGATATTGAAACCCTTAAAACCAGAACATTCTATGGCCGGGAGAAAGAAAATCTCATCTATCCCATTGCCCTTGCAAATCTCCTTCTTCACGATATTGACGAACCTCACATCTGGCATGGAAACACCCTTACTGGGCTCGAAGTTTACGGAGGGCTCTTTCAGGGAGCACCTGCGCTTTTTGATATGGTCCTTACCAATCCTCCTTTTGGCGGCAAGGAAGGAAAAGATGCCCAGACTCGATTTGCCTATAAGACCAGCTCAACCCAGGTGCTATTTCTCCAGCATGTGATTGATAGTTTAAAGCCAGGGGGTCGATGCGGCATTGTCATGGATGAAGGAGTTCTATTCAGAACAAATGAGAATGCCTTTGTCCAGATCAAAAGAAAATTGCTTAATGAGTGTAATGTCTTCTGCATCATAAGTCTTCCACCAAAGGTTTTTGTAAATGCAGGTGAAGCAAGCAAAACCAATCTCTTATTTTTTACAAAAGGACAACCCACAAAAGAAGTCTGGTATTACGATCTATCAGACCTCAATATAACCAAAAAGCAACCACTCACACTTCAACATTTTGAAGGATTTTTCAAACTGCTTCCAGAAAGAGGAACGAGCGAACGCTCCTGGCGAGTATCAATAGAAGAAATAGAGGCAAAAAATTACGACCTCAAGGCGGTCAATCCAAATCGGAAAGAGAAAGAAGACAGGAGAAGCCTCCAGGAACTACTTTCTATCATAGAATCTCAAGCGACAGAAATTGAAAAAATTATGAAGATATTAAGGAGTAAAGGAATATGAAACATGCTAATGAGCTACTTCCTTTAATACAATTTAATATCGCTGCAAAAACACTAAAGATTAGTCCTCAATGGCAGCTTTCTGCTGGTTAATTTTTCTGAAAATCTCGGAGTTAAATTTTGGTTTACGGTCAAATGTATAAAGCCCGTTTACTTCCTGTTCAATGTCATATAGCTGAGTATAGCAGAAGCCTGCAATGGCTGGGTTTAAAAGGAGGGCTTCTGTGAGTTTTTTATATCTATCGATAAATTCCTCTTCACTTTTAGGCCTTTCTCCATATCCCCAGGCTTTTTCATCTTTTTGATTGGGATTCCACCAGATTCCTCCATACTCGCTCACAAAGAATGGTTGTCCTTCATAGGGAGCGTTTCTTTCCTCTCCTCCCCAAATAAAAACCTTTGGAGGTGATTGAAGTAAACCCTCGAAGCCATTTTTGAATTTCTCTGGATTCTGTTCGTAATTGTGAGAATCAAATACATCCGGTGAAACATGATGGAAGCCACCTGATGAATCTATAATAAGCCGAGTAGAATCAAGAAGCTTTGTAAACTTGAATATGTTTTCCACCACTCCTGGAAATGGATTTCCCCATTGTTCATTTAAAGGACACCAGCCAATTATCGAAGGATGGTTAAAATCTCTTTCTATAGCTTCTCCCCATTGTTTTGTAAATATCATGTAAGATTCAGGCTTTGAAAAATCGAGCCCCCAATCAGCAAATTCACCCCAGACAATATATCCCAGTTTATCAGCCCAGTACAGAAACCTTCTCTCAAAAACTTTCTGATGAAGACGAGCTCCATCAAAACCCAGGTCTTTTGAAATCTCTATGTCTTTTTTTAATGCTTCATCTGAAGGAGCTGTATAGATTCCATCAGGATAAAAACCCTGATCGAGAACCATTCGTAAAAACAAAGGTTTGCCGTTAAAATAAATCTTATTTCCTCTTACTTCTATTTTTCTTAACCCAAAATAGCCTGTAATTCTGTCAATTGTTCGGTTTCCTCTGCTGTAACTTATTTCCATGTCATAAAGGTCTGGTTGATGGATCGACCATAGTTTTGGGTCTTTGATTTTTATGTTAAAAAGAGTAACCTTTTTTGCTTTTTTCCATGAATAAAATTTTCTCTTTCCATTAAAGGTTGCGTTCAGGCAAAGCTCTCCGTCCTCAGGAGCCGTGTTCATATAAACAAAAATGCTTACCTCTCCATTTTCTACTTCTGGATAAACTTTGTATTTTTCTATGTAAAAATCATTAACGGGTTCCAACCAAACAGTCTGCCATATGCCGGTTGTGCGGCTATAGAAACAGCTATATGAATCCAATCGGCTGGATTGTTTCCCACAAGGCTGAAGTCCTTTCCTTAAATCATCAAAAGCTTTTACAATAAGAAAGTTTTCACTGGGTTTAAGAAATTCAGTTACATCAAAGGAAAAAGGAGTATAACCTCCTTCATGCTCTCCAACTCTTTTTCCATTTATCCATACTGTGGTTTTATAATCAACAGCTTCAAAATGGAGGAGAATTCTTTTCCCTTTCCATTTTTCTGGTATTGAAATTATCCTCCTGTACCATACAGCATTTACAAAATCCAGAAAACCAACTCCAGAGAGCTCGCTTTCAGGAGCAAATGGAACTAAAATTTTTCTATCAAAGCCTTTTCCTTGGGGAAAGCCTTTCTCTTCGCCAGTATTTGAAAAATCAAAGGCAAAATCCCACCATCCGTTTAGGTTCAACCATTCCTCCCTTACCATTTCAGGTCTTGGATATTCAGACCTTGGTATTGAATTAGACAATAATATTCCAGCTAGGATGAAAAATAATAGAAATAACTTCTTATTAAACTTTTCCATCAATAAACCTCCTTTGCAACATTATTATCTAACATTCTTAACAATTTTTTTACAAACTTTTAACAATTATATAACAAATTTTCCTTCCTCTAAGACTTAAATTATCAGTGGAAAAAATGGAAAAGGAACATTTATATATATTATTTTCGTTTATATTGTATGAAAAAGATGAAAAGGAGGAATGAGATGAAAAAGTTGATAATGAAATCAGTTATTTTAACAATAAGCGTAATCCTAACATTATTTTTATTTAATTTAATGGTACCTCAATCAGTTATTCAGATCTTAAAAGCTGCAAATTAAACAAATTCACTCCTTTGGCAGAGGTAACTCTTTGATCTCTCCTAAATTTAATAATTTGAGCTGATCGATGATCTCGTTTTTCTTTCCAACCACAAGAATCACTAAATTATCAGGATGGATTGTTCTTTTTGCCATCTCCAGAACTTTCCTATCATTAACCTTTCTTATCCTGGGGATATAGGTTTCAAGATAATTTTCTGGATAACCCTGAGACTTAAGAAGAACAGATTCGAGAAGAATTGCTGATGCAGAATCGAATCTGTGGACAAAGGAGTTCTGCTCAGATTTCTTTGCTGTCTCTATTTCCTCAGAGGTAACTGGATTCTTTGTCATATCCTCCATAATCTCCCTCATCAAGGAGATAGCCTCCCCCACTGATTGATTCTTTGTCTGGCAGAAATTGAAGAATGGGCCGAGGTCTCTTCCTGAGCCCACATACCCATATGTGGCGTATGCCAATCCTCTATTGGATCTTACCTCCCTCATAAGTCTTGAGCTGAATGCACCTGTTCCAAGGATAAAGTTTAAAACATTGATTTCCACATTATCTGAATCAAGCCGATTTATCCCGAGATGTCCCATACATATAACACCCTGCGTCATATCCTCCTTATTGATCAGATAAAGCCCTGGTTTAGCTGCAAGTTTTGCCTTTGGTAGATCCAACTTAGAAGGGGATACCCCCTTCCAGTCTTTAAAATCCTTTTTTATAAGGAATGAGATTCTTTTAGCATCGAAATCTCCAGCAAAGGCAACTATTATCTCTTTATCTTTTATATTCTCATTATAAAAGGCTTTAACATCATCACTTGAGATAGATTCAATACTTTGGGTTGTTGTTCTTCGAACATCAGGAAAATCTCTACCATATATGAGATCCTGAAAAAGGAGAAAGCCTACCGACATTGGTCTATCCCATCTTCTCCTTATATCCTCAAGCTCTTTCTTTTTCTCCACATCAAGTCTTTCTTTATCGAAGAGCGGATTAAAAAGGATATCTGTTAGGATCTTCCATGACTCATCAAAATTCTTCTTTAATGTCCAGAGGGTTACCCAAGAATACTCGGCTCCTGCAAAGACTGATATGGAGGAGCCAAGGAAGTCAAGTCTCTCCTCCAACTTCTCTGGTGTTAGATTCTTTGTTCCACCACTCTTCATCAACCTCATGGTAAGGGAAGCCAATCCATCCTTCCCTTTTGGATCGTGGAGTCTTCCAGACTTGAGGATTATATAGACATTTATTACAGGTACCTCATGGTCCTCTTTGAAGTAAAAATCAACGCCTTTCTTGATATGCATAAAACCTGGCTTTAAGGGCTTGAACTCCATATCCGGAAACTTAAGGATCTTAGGGTCTTTCTGGGCAAGGGAGAAAGACACTAATATAAGGATTAATGTAAGAAATAAAAAGGTTTTTCTTGCTTTCATTTTTCACCTCCCTTTTCCTTTCTATGAAGGACTCCAACAGTTCGGTTTGATTCGGAAAATATCCTTTTTGCCACATCCATTATCTCCTCAGGAGTTACCTTCTTCATTTCCTCCACTCTCTTAAACTCTGCATCCACACCGCCAAAAAGAAGGGCGCCCCACAGAAGCCTTATGGCAACGAAGATATTGCTTGTGAGCCCTCTATAAAGGGATGCCTCTGCCTGATTTATTGCCTTTTCTATCTCCTCCTTCGGGACAGGCTCTGTCTTCAGTTTTTCAATATGTTCATATATGGCTTTCTCCAGCTCCTCTGGTGTATGGGGATGCCTTGGTAATCCATAGATTCCAAACAGGGATGGATATCTTACACCGGGATCATTGGCATAGGAAAATATTCTAAGCGCAAGCTTCTTATTGGTTATCAAGTCTCTCACAAGGCGTGATGAATCACCTCTGCTTAAAATCAGGCTTATGAGCCCCAGAATTACATTGTCTTTTTCAGCATAGGAAGGAATATGATATCCTATTCTAAGTCTTGGTTCTGCATCGAATTTAACAATTACTCTTCTTTCACCCCTTTGCTTTGGCTCCAAAAACTCTGGTCTTGGAGGCTCTATTCCTTTTGGAATATCACCAAAGTACTTCTCTGCAAGTCTCTTCACCTCATCAAATTTTACATCTCCCACAATGGCTGCCATCATGTTGTGGGGTATATAAAAGGTTCTGTAAAAATTGAGAGCCTTTGGCTTTGTAAAAGTTTGAATATCCTCCATGTATCCGACTACTGGATGACGGTAAGGGTGAAGGATGTAAGCAACATTGAAGAATTCTCCCCAGAGTAAGCCATCGGGGTCATTATCCTCCCACATTCTTCTCTCCTCAGCCACCACATCCCTTTCAGAATAGAACTCCCTTAGAGCAGGATATTTGAATCTCTCCGACTCCATGAGAAACCAGAGCTCAAGGCGATTGGAAGGAAGCATGACAAAATACTGTGTTGTATCATTCCCTGTGCTGGCGTTTAAGAATCTGCCACCATTCTCAGAATATATCTGCCACATCTCATCTTTCGTCACATATTTCCTGTGCTCCTCCTGAAGCTTCCTTAGCTTTTCCCTGAGCGATTCCATCTTCTTTTGATCCGCACCCTTTCCCCTGGCATACTCCTCAGAAAGTTCCTCTCCTACCTTATCCATCTCTTCCAGTATTGGCTTCTCTTTCTCGTAGTCCCTTGCTCCAATTATGGGAGTTCCCTTGAATGCCATATGTTCGAAGAAGTGAGCAAGCCCTGTCTCTCCTTTCCTCTCATCCACACTCCCGACCTTCACCATTATCATACCTGCAAAGGTCGGAACTGGATGCCTCTCGTAGATAAAAAATTTCATGCCATTGGAGAGGGTGAACTCCTTAACTTTATCCGAAAACCCTTCTCCATAAACAAATGGAAGAAAGGTCAAAAGGGATATTAGGAATACTAACAATCTTTTCATATTACCTCCTCCACTCTTAATTGAATAATTTTAGCCTACCCTGTTACTCTCCTTTTGTCAATCTCTGTAAAACTTAATAAATCTCAAAGATACATTATAACAGTTATGGTAAAATACATTGTATGGAAAAACTAAAAAAGAGGCTGTTTTCCCTCGATGTATTCCGAGGAATTACAATTGCAGGAATGATTCTGGTTAATAATCCGGGAAGCTGGAAGTATATTTACCCGCCTCTTAAACATGCTGATTGGAATGGATGGACTCCCACAGATCTGATATTTCCTTTCTTTCTATTCATAGTAGGAGTTTCAATTGCATATTCTCTATCTTTAAGAATCGAACGAGGAGATAAAAAAAATAAGATATTTTTAAAAATTTTAACACGCACTCTAATTTTGTTCTTCCTCGGGCTTTTCCTTCATGCATTTCCCAATTTCAACCTCTCAGAACTTCGCATTCCAGGTGTCCTACAGAGAATCGCCATCTGTTATCTTTTTGCATCAGTTATATTTCTGATGATGGATAAAAAAGGCCTTATTCTTACAACTTTTGGATTATTAATTATATACTGGGTACTGATGAAAATAGTTCCAGTTCCAGGGATCGGTGCAGGTGTTCTTATTCCTGAAGGTAACTTAGCTGCCTACATAGATAATTTGGTTTTTCATGGTCATCGATTATACAGAGGAACATGGGATCCAGAAGGAATTTTAAGCACGCTTCCAGCCATAGGGACAGTACTCTTCGGTGTGTTGACAGGAATCTGGCTCAGTTCATCGATTAGTTCTTTGAATAAAACTGTTGGAATGCTCGCTGGAGGAAGCCTCGGTATTATTCTTGGATACATTATGAATATCTGGTTTCCCATCAACAAAAATCTCTGGACAAGCTCCTATGTGGTTTTGACAGCAGGCTTGGCTCTGGTTTTTCTTGCGTTAATCTACTGGCTTTGCGATGTAAAAGGTGTAAGATTCTGGGCAAAGCCATCCATTGTTTTTGGAATGAATTCCATAGCTGTTTATTTCCTCTCTGGAATATTATCACGTTTGCTGAGTATTATAAAGATAACCCTTCAAGATAGTACAAAAATTTCAATACATAACTGGATTTATAGAAATTTTTTTGCTTCATGGGCTGGACCTTTTAATGGCTCGCTCTTTTTTGCTTTAAGTTATGTCTTTTTCTGGCTGGGTATTATGACAATATTCTACAGAAGAAAAATTTTCATAAAAATATAAAATCTTCTCTTAAAAATGGCACCAAAAACTATTGAAATCCCACAACTCAAAAAATATGGCGCTTCGAAAAAGCTGATAAATATTTTAAAAAATCAGGGAATAAAGACTCTTTTTCCTCCTCAGATTCTTTCCTGCAGAGCAGGACTTCTTTCTACTCAGGAGTCTTTTGTAATTGCATCCCCTACAGCCTCAGGAAAAACTCTTATCGCTGAAATGGCAATGCTAAAAACAATTTTTGAAGACAATGGTAAAATCATTTATCTTCTTCCTCTTAGAGCGCTTGCAAATGAAAAATATGATGATTTCACAAAAAAATATCAGCCCCTTGGAATAAAAATAGCTGTATCTACTGGAGATTATGACTCCGCTGATTTCTGGCTTGAAAGATATCAGATAATCATATCGACCAATGAAAAAATGGACAGTCTAATCAGACATAGAAGTCCATGGATAAACGAAGTCACTATAGTTGTAGCAGATGAAATACATCTTCTCGGGGACCCCCATAGAGGACCTACCCTCGAAATAATTCTTTCCAGTCTTCGCACAATCAATCCAAAGCTAAGAATATTAGCTCTGAGCGCCACGATAAAAAACGCCTCAGAAATAGCTAACTGGCTAAATGCAAAAATAGTAGAATCAAAGTGGAGACCTGTTGTTCTAAAGGAAGGCGTTTTCTTCGAAGACCAGATATTTTTTAATGATAATTCGATAAAAAAAGTAAAGTCAGAAACAAAAATTGATTCGATAAATCTTGCAATTAATACAATAAAAGAGGGTGGTCAGGCACTTATTTTCATTAACACTCGAAGATCCACAGAATCTTTAGCTCTTCAAGCCTCAAAATTTATCAACAAGATTCTCAATCAAAAAGAAAAAGAGATACTGGAAAAAGCTTCTTCAGAAGTACTCGAGGCTATTCCTGAACCTACCCGAATATGCAGGAGGTTAGCTGAGGTATTAAGAAAAGGAGTAGCATTTCATCATGCTGGAATTCACTCAAAACAGAGAAAGATTGTTGAGGATCTTTTCCGTAATAATAAATTAAAATTGGTCATTTCCACCACCACATTAGCAATGGGTTTAAATCTTCCATCGAGAAGGGTCATCATAAGAAACTGGACAAGGTATGAATCAGGAAAAGGAATAATTCCTATCCCTGTGTTTGAAGTTAAACAGATGTCAGGAAGAGCCGGAAGGCCAAAATATGATAAATTTGGTGAATCAGTGCTAATCTCAAAATCAAAAAAAGATAGAGAATTTATATTTAAAAATTATATAATGGCAGAGCCTGAAAAAATCAAATCGCAACTTGAAAATGAATCCGTACTTAGAACCCATATTCTTGCTTTGATATGTGGAAATTTTACAAACAACAAAAAAGAAATAATTGATTTTGTGGGAAAAACCTTTTTTGCAAAACAAAGGAATCCGAATGATATTTTAAAGATAATTGAAAGAATCCTTATCTTTTTAGAAACAGAAGAAATGATTGAAATAAAAGCGAAAAATTTCATTCCAACAACCTTTGGAAAAAGAGTTTCGGAACTTTACATTGACCCATTATCAGCCGTAATAATAAGAGAATTTCTCAAAGAAGCAGAGAAAAGAATCGATAATAAAAAATTACCCACGCCATTTTCATACATCCATGCAATATGCCATACTCCTGACATGATGATTTTATATCTTAAAAGAAAAGAGATTTATGAACTGGAAAAAAAGATATCCAAAATAAAAGATGATCTCCTTTTTCCAGTGCCTGACCCTTGGAAAGATAGTGAATACTTCGAAAGATGTATGGCTGAGATTAAAACAGCATCTGTCATAATGGACTGGATTGAAGAAGTCCCTGAGGATAAAATTGTAGAAAAATTCGGGATTGGCCCTGGAGATATTCGCAATATAAATGAATTATGCGACTGGCTTCTCTATGCCGTTGATTCATTAGGAAAAATCTTAAAATTGAAAAAACCTTCTGGATTAATACCCCCGTTAAGAAAAAGAATCAGATATGGAGTTAAAGAAGAGCTCCTGGAATTAGTTTCCTTATCTGGCATAGGAAGAATAAGAGCGAGGAACCTCTTTGAAGCCAAGTACAGAAGTTTAGAAGACCTTAAAAAGGCAAGCATCGAAGACTTGAGTAAAATTCATACAATTGGAAAAGGAATAGCCACAAACATAAAACAACAGCTATTAACAAAAACATTATAAAAAGATGGAAAATAGATAAAATAAAAGAAATTATGCAAAATTCCAAAGTATCTTTCATGTTCCAACAACCTATGAGAAAAGCTTCTTTTGTTAAAAGGCTTAATAGATTTTCTGGATTGATAAAGGATGTAAAAGAAATTAAAAAAGTTCATATCCCCAATTCTGGAAGATTGAATGAAATCCTAAAGAAAAATGCAATCTGTTATTATTTGCCTAAAAAAGGCAATAAAACAGAGGGTGTACTTCATCTTGTAAAAAACAATTCAATGCTAATATCAATCGATTCAAGAATTCCCAATCATTTAATTTATAGCTTTTATTCAAACAGAAAAAATTCCAAGAAGTTTAAAGCCGTATTAAAGGAAAAGAAATTTGGTAAATCAAGGTTTGACATTCAGATTAAAGACCATGATACAGATACTTTTGTCGAGATAAAATCAGTTTCTCTTGTAAAAAACCAAATCGCATTATTTCCAGATGGAGTAACTGAAAGAGGAAAGAAACACCTGAGAGAATTAATTTCTCTAAAAGAACAGGGGATGGGAGCTAAGATCTATTTTGTAATACAGAGAGAAGATGTTGAATATTTTTCCTCAAACGATGAAGTTGACCCTGAATTTGGGGAACTCCTGAGAGAAGCTATGAAGAAAGGTGTGGAAATTAAAGCACTAAAATGCAGAGTAAATTTAAAAGAAATCTCTCTCCATGAAGAAATTCCTGTAATTTTCTAATTTTATTTTCAAGTTGATTGAATAATTATCTTTTTTTCTGGTAATATGCAAAAAGTCAATGGATGTTCCAATATTAAAAGAATCAGTTATAATTTTGGCTGCTTCTATCGTAATATTCTTTATAAGTCATAAATTAAAACTTCCAGCAGTTGGTGGCTTTTTATCCACAGGAATTCTTATCGGACCGAGTGGCTTAAGGTTGATAAAGGATGCCCATAGAATAGATGCCCTAGCAGAAATCGGAGTTGTGATGCTTTTATTCACTATCGGAATTGAATTTTCTCTTGAAAGATTAAAGCAAATTAAAAAGAACTTCTTGATGGGCGGAGGACTTCAGGTTCTGATTACAACCTTTATGGTTCTGATCATCCTTCAATTCTTTCATTTCTCTGTTTATGAGGGAATATTCTATGGATTTTTAATTTCTCTGAGCAGTACTGCTGTTGTATTAAAAATTTATTCTGATAGAGCTGAAATTGACTCCCCTCAGGGAAAAATTTCCCTCGGTATTCTATTATTTCAAGACTTTGGAATAGTTCCGATGATTGTTCTGACACCAATTCTTGGCAGAGTTATATCAGTTTCTTTAGTGAATGTATTTTCAAGATTTTTTCTAAGTGCTCTGGCAGTTGGAGGAATAATTTTAATAGCACGGTATCTTATGCCAAAAGTTCTCCATTTTATAGTCAAGACAAGAGTAAGGGAAGCTTTTATCATAACCACATTATTTTTATGTCTCGGGATGGCATTTTTAACTTTTTCATTTGGCTTTTCCCTGGCATTGGGAGCTTTCATTGCAGGAATAATCATATCTGAATCTGAGTACACTCATCAGGTTGTTTCAGATATCATGCCTTTCAAAGACCTTTTTAACAGTATTTTCTTCATTTCTATCGGAATGCTCCTTGACTTGGGATTCGCCTGGAAAGAGAAATTTTTTATTATAATTTTAAGTCTTTCCATATTTTTAATAAAAAGCATTGTTGTATTTTCTACAGTAAAAATAATGAAATTTACCTCAAGGATTGCTTTAATTACAGGTTTGAGCCTTGCTCAGATAGGGGAATTTTCTTTTGTTCTTGCTAAAGTCGGCCAGGCAAACGGATTTCTTCCCCAAGAGATTTTTCAGGCTTTCATTGCATCATCAATCCTTACAATACTTGCCACTCCTTTTCTGATTCAGCTTTCCCCTTTTTTAGCTGAAAAATCTCAGAAAATATTTCGCTGGAAATTCAAGCCTTCTGATTACGAGGAGAAATTTCTTAAAGACTTAAAAACTCATGTTATAATCGCCGGCTACGGACTTAATGGACAGAACCTTGCAAGGGTTCTAAAAGAAACAGGGATTCCTTATGTAATTCTGGATTTAAATCCTGACAATGTGAGAAATGCCCTTAGAGAAGGAGAGCCAATAATATTCGGTGATGTCTCCAGCAGAGAAATATTGAATGCTTCTGGTATCACACAAGCAAAAGTAATTGTCTTTGCCATTTCTGACCCGAAAACCACAAGAACAGCAGTAAAGATTGCAAGGCACTTCAATAAAAACATTTATATAATCGTCAGAACAAGATATGTAACAGAAATTGATGAACTTTACAGATTAGGAGCGAATCAGGTTATTCCAGAGGAATTTGAAACCTCAATAGAAATCTTCACAAGAACTCTTGAAGAATTTCACATCCCGAGAAATATAATTGATGCTCAGATTAAAATTATCAGGAGTGAAAGATACGGGATGCTGAGAGGAATTTCTAAAACTGCCCGTTCGATGGAAAAGATAACAGAACTTCTTACAGCAGGAACAGCAGAAACATTTTTTGTATCAAAAGATTCTATGGCAGCAGGAAAATCATTAAAAGAGCTGAATCTCAGGCAGGAAACAGGTGCGACTGTTATAGGAATAGTTCGGGGAGAAAAATCATTTACAAGTCCTCCGCCTGAATTTAAAATCAAGGAGGGTGATACTCTAATTCTCGTAGCAAGTCATCAGGATATGGATAAAGCATTTAAATTTCTCAGTCCTGAACAGATAGAATGAAAATGCAAAAAATGAGACCTGACCCCAATTTTTTGCATTTTTTTATTGTTTTAATGAGCTATAAACTTTATTCAAATTTTCATAAAATAATTTTACATACTCTAAATCTGGAAATATACTCGATAAAATTTTAGAAGCCAAATGGAAAGCATCCTCAGGAGGCAAGCAATATTTCATCTCTAAAAAATTCTCTCTGAATTTTTTTACTTCAGTTTTGACATTTTTATTTTTAATCACAACGTCTGAAATAAAGCCTGAAAGCACATCAAAGTCCTTTTCTTTCATCCCAAAACGAGTCATCTCCTGGACCCCCATTCTTATCCCAGAACATCCAATAAAACTTTCGTCATCAGGTAAAGCCTGATAATTTGTTATGATATTATTTTCTTCAAGCCTTTTTGCTATACCCTCTCCAACTCCATATTTTCTCACTCTTATCACCACCTGATGGGTCTCTGTAAATCCATCATTCTCATCTCCCTCAACTTGAATTCCTTTCTCCTTAAGTAATTTAGCAAAAGATTTAGCATTTCTTCTTACTTGCTTCTGGTATTCTTCTTTAAATTCATTCATCTCATATGAAGCCATCAAAAGAGCTAAAAGAGTTCCTAAGTGATGATTGCTTGTAGATCCGGGAAATGCACGACTTTTAATCTCAAGCCATAGCTTCCTGTAGGGAGAATCTTCATCCATGTCACTGACAATTATCCCCCTCTGAGGTCCGAAAAAAGTCTTATGAGTGCTTCCAGTCACAACATCAACTCCTTTTTTCAGGGGCTCTCCAAATAAACCGTACAACCCCAGCACATGGGCCATATCATACATAATTACAGGACGTGGATTCCAATCCTTTACTAAATCAAAAACAAATTCAACCGGTTCTTTATATAGAAACATACTCTTTCCAAAAACGATTAATTCAGGTCTGCCATTCTCAAGATGCTCAGCTAATCTTGCTGTATCAATTTTGTATGGATTTCCTTTCATTACAGGAAAATTTATCACCCTCTCTTTTCCCGTGGCAGGATCTTCTTCAACATAGTTAAAAAGAGCTCCCATGGGTTGGGAGCTAAGATGTCCTCCTTTTGTCAGTTCATTGTTCATAACAGCCTTTAATTTTCTCATTGGCTCGTTTTCTTTTCTATCACGATTCACAAACTTAACCATTGCCTTAAAAACCACCTCATTTGCCATCTGGCCACTTATCGGTCTTAGTTCAACCTGAGAACAATTAAAAAATTCCATCATCTCCTTTCTCACTTCCTCTTCTACATCACGGATAAAATCAGTTCCCTGATAAAAATATATTTCTTTTCCTTTCATCGTTCTATGTTCAGCATATCTTCCAGCAGGATCAGATATCTCACACATCTTAACCAGAATACTTGGAGTTGTTTCAGATGGGATAAGATTAAAGCATTCTCTCTGCCTCCATATATTATTCCGCACAGTTCTATTCGTTAAGTCTTCAATTTTTTTTAAGAATTCACTCATTATTGCCTCCATTTCACCAATTATTTCTCCTGTTTTTTCCAGAGGTTATCCCAGGCTTCTGGTTGATTTTTTAAATACTTATCCCACCATGCCATCATGATTTCTGGAACAGCCCGTTGATTTTCATCGGATCCTCTGATTCCATGATCTTCATCTTTAAACCTTATAAACTCAACCTCTTTGTCTAATAATTTTAATGCTGTATACAATTGTTCTGATTCAGTAATTGGCACATTAATGTCAGCATCGCCATGGAGGAGTAAAAGAGGAGTGTTTATCTTGTGAGCATGAAAGATCGGAGACCTTTCAACATAAATATCTGGCCGATTCCATGGAAAACTCTCAGCTGTAGCAATTCCAGAGTACAGAAATCCCCACCATCCAGCACCCCAGTAACTCGTTATATTGCTTATTCCGTATAAAGAGGTAAGAGCACGGAACATACCAGTCTTATACGCCAGACTTTCTGTCATAAAGCCACCATAGCTTCCACCAAACGCTCCTATGCTTTTTGAATCTATAAATGGCTTTGATTTGATAACATTTGTAACTCCAGAAATGATTTCTTCAGTTACAATTTTACCCCAATCATTCACATGAAAATTTGAGAACTTAGGTCCATATCCAGTTGCACCACTGGGATTCAAAACATAAACAAAATATCCATTAGATGCATATTGAAGAAATCTTGTGTTGAAAGAACGAATGGTTGGAGAGGTACCTCCATAATAGTAAACAATCAACGGGTATTTTTTATTCGGGTCAAAATCAACAGGGTAATAAATCCAGCCTTCAATTGTATTACCCCTTGAATTTTTAAAATTGAAATCTTCAATTTTTCCATAAATTACATCTGACCAGCGTTCTTCATCGGGTGCATAAATCAACTTAGAAGACTCATTTTTTACATCCATTGTGAAAAGTTTAATGGGAGCTTGAATCGATTCTCCAGAATAAACAACACGAGAGCCATTAAGTGGAACATCAAATTCCCTCACAACATCAACACCGGTATTAAGTTTATAAAAATGTTTTCCTTCTTCGTCAGTTCTATACAGCTGAACTTCACTCTTATCCTCACTGAGTAAATAAATTGAATCATTTTTCCTCCATAATGCTGTGTATATAGAAGGATTAAACTTATCAGTCAGAGATTTAACTTCCCCTGTTTCAGGATTTAGAATGTATAAGTCTCTATCGTAATCATTCAAAAGCACCTTTTCTTTTTTAATATTTCCTATAGACTGCCCTCCTATAAAATAAATCTTTTTACCATCAGGAGAAAAACTCACTGAACCTATTGAATAGTTTGAGGTAAAAACTTTTTCTGCTTTGTTTGTCATTATATCAAGCACCACGAGTTCTGTTTTTAAATAAGGACGATTCTTATAATCTGGTTGAGATTTGATAAAAATAATTTTATTTCCATCTGGGCTTATCGGATTCCCAGCAGAACTGAAAAGCCCCTCGGAGGAAAGTGTGCCTGCAGTAAGACGTCGTTTTATTTTTGATTCCATCATTAACATATATAAATGTGTCTTATAAGGCCAATAACGAATCCAGCGATCCTGAAGACCTGTCATTCTCTGGATTTTTTGCTCTTTTTCCTTAGGCTCATCAGTTACTGAATATACCATGAATTCTCCTGTGGGAGACCAGATTGCATTGTTTAACCCTTTTACATCATCCAGAAGAATTTGAGTCTGGCCAGTTTTTCGTTCTATCAGCCATAGATCAAAAGTATCCTTTGTTCCAGGAGCTATGGCACTGAGAAACTTTCCATCAGGTGACCACCGAAGATTCCGGAGATTTTGAGTATCCCGTATTACTTTTTCTATTTCTCCATCAGGAAGCTTTCGGATTTCTATCCAGTATTCATGTTTTTTTGTTCTTGGATTACGCTGGCTTACTGTGTAAGCCACTGCCTTTCCGTCCGGCGATATCGATATACTTCTCAAATTAAGGGAATTAAATATATCGTCTTCTGTTAAAGTCCTCTTTGTCGCTAAACTGACAGATAAATATTCTTCTTTTTTTGGCTTGAATGTAGCTTTTATAGACCATTCCTGATGTCCATTCGGATCCCTGATTGCTGTGATAAATAGACGATGTTTTCCTTGCGAAAGCATCAGCTCTCCTGTTGCTTTACCAATCTCCTTCGCATCTGATTTGGAAGATACATCTCTGGTTATAACTGAAACTCCATCTAAAAATACTTTTAAAAGATGATGGGTTTCTATCTCTACTTTAATTTTTTGCCACCGAGAGCTATCCAAATAACATGCAAGGAATACCACCTGAGGATTTGTGCCCTCAGCTGATATAGTTAGTTTGCCATTTTCTACATTTTTGATGCTCCATTTAAGTATATTTTTTGGGCTCCATTCTAATTTGTCTCCTTCTTTAACCCATAACCTTAATGGGTCAAGGATATCAAGGTCAAAAAGGTTTTTAACTGAAAACTCAGCTCCTTCACCAAGTACTACAGGAAGGGGAAGAGATGCTGGACCAGCTATTAACCATTGATTTATCGAAATAGGTGCTTCCTCTTTTTCCTTCTTTTCTTGTTCAGTTCCATATCCAAATAAAATAAGTGCCATACATACAAAGAATAAAAATAAGGTTTTTAAAAAATTCCTTTTCATCTTTATTTTACCTCCTTTTGATAAATTCTTTTCATATAGCAGACTTTATCTTTTATATCAGAGATAAATTTAATGGTCAAAAAAATTACAAGTGTACAAAGTCCCTTGATAAAAGAAATTAATTTAAACTCTTTTCTTAGCAGGAAGAGCGACTTGAAACATATATTTAAGACAAGAGGCCAACCATCTTCTGAGCGATATATTGACGAGCATCTAAATACCTAAGAAACAGCAAATTCTAAACACTGAACATAAAAGAGTGAGCAGGAAGGGTGGCGGAGAAACCGAAGGTTCCTGAAAACCGTCACGAATGCTGAGCGGGCATGGTTTCTCTTCCGATGGATATCGGGAGAGAAGAGCGGAGCATGAGTGCCGAGCTGGATTTTTCCAAGTGTGCTGTCCCATAAATCTTTTCCCAGAGAAAGGAGTTCTTTGACAGCACACTGAAGGGATATGGGGAAGGTATCTTCCCCATGTCTGGGGGGTGCTCAGCGAAGCGTCTAAGGAGGGCTTGCCCCCATAGGGAAAGTGTTGTGACACAAATAAATAACAAAGACAATTTTGAGTGTCACAACACTTTGATGGGGAAAATACAGCGTGTTTTCGGAGTCACCCTTGCTGATTACTCTAAAACCTCTGAGCGAAGAGGATGGTTGGCCTCTTTAATTTTTTAAATATAAAAATATGTTGAAAATAATCTTAAAAAAATTTATAAAAAACTCTGCAAAAAATTTATTGAAGGAGATACAAATGCGTATAAATTTAAAGCATTCTATTTTTGTAATTTTAACATTAATCTTATTTCCAACATATGCTCTGCCTCAACCACAGAAAATATCTCAAGAACAAAAACTTCTTACTTCAATGCACTCTATCTCGAGCAACGTTCTTTTTGATTATGTCAAAGAACTATGTTCCACAAAATATGAGGGAAGGCTAACTGGAACTTCTGGTTATAATGCTTCAGCTGAATGGGTCATAAGTCATTTTAAAAAATGGGGGATTAAACCTGCTGGAGATAATGGAACTTATCTTCAGGCTTTTCCAAATCCATATACTCTTGTGTTTAAAGGTTCTGAAGCTTACCTCCACATTCCATTTAAGGAAAAGGCTGAGTTAAAAAAATATTACCAGTATGAAAAAGAATATCTTCCTGGCTCAACTTCTGATTCAGGAGAGGTAACTGCTGAGGTTATATATGTTGGCTATGGAATCACTGCCCCTGAACTCAACTTTGATGAATATAAAGGACTCGATGTAAAAGAAAAGATTGTTTTAGTTGAAAGAGAAGTTCCGATTTCCCCAGAAAAAGAACCAGAAGAATTTATGAAATGGCGACCTTATTCATTCCATCAATATAAAGTAAAAAATGCAAAAGACCACGGAGTAGCTGGAATGCTGTATAACTATGGCCCACTCGTAAACCCTAACTGCACTTATTTAAAAAACTTTATCCTGACCTATGTTGGAAACACAGTTATGGAAGACATCTTCACAGGAACAGGAAGAAAAGCTGATGAAACGAAGAAGAAAATTGATGAGATGAGAAAACCCCAATCATTCAAAACAGGTAAAATATTCACGATAAAAAATTTAACAGAGAATCATCCAGAAGGGATCGGCTATAATGTTATCGGATATGTTGAAGGAACTGACCCTGTTTTAAAAAATGAAGCAATAATCATAGGAGCTCATCTTGACCATGTAGGGATGTGTCATGTATTAATGCCAGGAGCTAACGACAACGCATCTGGTATAGCTGTAACTCTTGGAGTAGCTGAGGCAATCGCGAAATGTCCAATAAAACCAAAAAGATCAATCATTTTTCTCATATTTGGTGCTGAAGAGCAGGGAGTAGCAGGCTCAGAGTTTTATCTCAACCATCCCTTTTTCCCGAATGAAAAAATCCTGTGTTTTATAAACATGGATGGAGTTGGATGTGGTGATAAACTGAGGGCTCTTGCTGCAAAAAATTTTCCTGATTTATGGAATTATTTTGAAAAATCTAACAATAAATATATTCATAGAATTATAGAGCCTACCTACTTTCAGAACATAGCAAGACCAAGGTTAGATGCAGCTCATTTCATGGGGAAAAATATCCCAATTTTATCCTTCAGCGCATTTGGGGCGATTTCTTATTACCACAATTCGATGGATACTCCAGAAACGATTACTCCAGAAATAATGGAAGATTTAGCTCAGCTCATCTTTATGGCAGTAATGGATGTAACAAATAAATGAAGAAATCTTATCAATAATTCTCTGTAATTTTTCTGAAAAGTTCGATCAATTTTTTTGTATTTTTTCCCGGATTCCCATCCTTGATTATTATATTATCTACCTGAACTACAGGCATAACTTCCCTTGTGGTCGATGTGATAAAAGCTTCATCAGCTTCCTCAAGTTCAGATAGTAATATATTCCTCTTCTCGATTTTAAATTTATCTTTTGCCAGTTCTAAAACTATATTTCTTGTTATTCCAATTAAAACATTTTCTTCAGGGGTTATAAGTATGTCACCTTTAAACACAAAAAAATTACTTGTTATCCCCTCTAATATAAAGCCATTTCTATTAAGATAAAGTACCTCATTTGCATTTTCCTCTTTTGCTTTTTTCATGGCTACTACGCCCAATGTATAATTTAAATATTTTGACCTCGGGAAATGTCTCTCAGCAGAAATAGTTATAACCTTTATTCCCTCAGTGTAACATCCTTCAGGAAAATAATGAGGTTGTTCTATTAAGACTGCTAAAGTTGGTTCTCCGGCTGGAGTTATGGAATCTTCTGTTTTTCCTCCGGTAACCAGAATTCTGATGTATGCCTCGGGGTTTCCATTCCTTAAAAGAGTTTCTTCCACTATCTTTTTCAGCTCATCTAAATTCCATGATATATCTAAACCCACGATATTTGCTGAATTAATTAATCTCTCAAGATGTTCTTTTAAATAAAAAGGCTTTTTATTATAGGTTCTTAAAAAATCAAAAATTCCATACCCTCTAATCACACCAAGGTCATTTACAGGGATTTTTGCTTCAGATTCGTCAACAAATTTTCCGTCTACATAATGAATCATCGATAAATTATTAACATATATAAAAAACTAATACAACTTTTAAAGCTTTCTTTATATAAAGAAGGGAAGGCTACTAAGAGTCTTCCCTAAAGAATACTAATATGAACGCACTTATATTTGTTACATCTTACTCATTTTCCCCTCACCTCAATCATTTCCCCTCAAAGAGAGGGAGGGATGAGGGGAGAGGAATGCATCAGAATTAAATGCTTTTGTATTGATGTGCTGTCCCTTACATATCTATACAGGCAAAAAATCTCTCACACAGCACACTGAAGGGATATAGAGAAGGTATCTTCCCCATGGCTGGGGGTGCTCAGTATTTTTTCATGCCATGACGAAAAAATTTCCTTTTTCCACAAAAACCCATACCTCTTTCGAATCTTAAACCTTTGATTTTCTCAAGCTGTTCAGATGTAAGAATTTTATTAATCTTTATTCTAAAATCCACCATATTTTTGAACATCTCTGACCTTACTTTATTAATCTCGTTAACTATAGCCTCGACTTTCTTTGGGTCAGCCTTTGGATCTTCAAGAAGCTTTCCTAAATCCAATCGAGCTGCCTGGACTTTTGCTCTCAAATCAATCATTGTTTTTTGGTTAGCAAGGCGAAGGTCGCCTATCTGTTTTTTCTGCTCTTCTGTAAGATTAAGGTCTTTAACCATTTCTATTTTTTTCCAGATTCCAAATTCATCTCCTCTAAACCATCTTTTATGTCTTTCTCCAGCCGAAAGAATAAGTACTCCGATTAAAAGCACCCCGATTAAAATACTTATTAAAGTTTTTTTCATTGTTAAACCTCCCTCTCTGTATTGTATTTTTTAAAATTTTTAGTATCTTCTTTTTTCAACTTTTTATTTCATATTTATATGACTCTTAACTATATAAAAAGGTTCCCTTTCTTCTTTGATAAACATCAGGAACTGATCTTTAGACTTCAATTAAATCCTGAAAAGAAGAAATCAAATGGAATTATTTACAAAAAACTTTCAACTTAACCGGTAGTAAGCATCATTTTCAGAAATTGTGAAAAAAAGTTATATAAATTATATAGAATTCTTTCATATAGTTCGATAGAATAAATTGAATAAAAAGGAGGAAGAAAAAATGAAAGATTTCATAATTTTAGTTATTTTTTTGGGATTCCTTTTTCCCAATTTATCTCCAGGAATAAAAGAAGAAAAAATGTCAAACATTGAAATTAGTATTGTAAATATCCCGGTCAATAAGGGTTCAAATCAGCATTACATATCAAATCAGCCTCCTTTACTTCCAAGCCCTCTTATTAAACTTCCGATCGGAAGTATTGAACCAAAAGGTTGGCTGCTGAGTCAGCTGCAATTGATGCGAGATGGCTTCACCGGTCACCTTCCTGAATTGAGCAAATTTTTAAAACCCAATAGCGGATGGTTAACCTTAAAGGATCTTGGGTGGGAAGAAATGCCCTATTGGCTCAAAGGTTATGGAGACCTTGGATATATTCTTAAAGATTCAAAAATCATAGGAGAAGCAAAAAAATGGCTTGATGCAGTCCTTTCAAGCCAACAACCTGATGGATACTTTGGTCCGCCTGAAAATAAAGAAAATCATGACCTCTGGCCAAACATGATCATGCTCTTCGCTTTCCAGAGTCTATATGAAGCAACAGGTGACAAGCGTGTAATTCCGTTTATGACCCGCTACTTCAAATATCAGCTTGAGATGCCCGTAGAGAATCTTTTACCAGGAAGCTGGCAAAAGCTTCGTGGAGGCGAAAATTTAGAGAGCGTTTACTGGTTATACAACAGAACAGGTGAAAAGTTTCTTTTAGAATTAGCCTTTCGGATTTTTGAAAGAACCGCGGATTGGACCTCTGATATCCTCAATCCACAAAGGGATAAAAATTGGGAGCCAAGCACTTTTTACCATGGGGTAAACATTACAATGGGAATTCGTTATCCAGGGGTATTTTACCAGCAATCAAAAGATAAAAGGCATATTAATGCAGTCGAAAAAAACTATAGATTAATTATGGACGAATATGGTCAGCAACCAGGAGGAATGTTTGGAGCAGATGAAAATATACGCCCTGGTTATAGTGGTCCACGTCAGGGTGCTGAAACTTGTTCTATTGTGGAGTTTATGTATTCAAATAAATCCCTCTTAAAAATAACTGGAGAAACACGATATGCTGATAGGTGTGAGGAGATTGCTTTTAACTCTCTTCCTGCATCGATGACCCCTGACCTTAAAGCTCTTCATTATTTAACCGCCCCTAATCTTATCTCTTGCGACAGTTCAGGTGAACATGATTTTCAGAATCCAGGTACGATGGTTTCGTATGACCCATGGGGATATCGTTGTTGTCAGCATAATGTTGCTTTTGGATGGCCCTATTTTGCTGAGCATCTCTGGCTTGCCACTCTGGATAATGGTCTGGCTGCTGTCCTTTACGCTCCTTCCCAAGTAAATGCTAAAGTTGCAGATGGCGTTGAGGTGCGGATTTCTGAGGATACATGGTATCCTTTTGGAGATTTCATCGATTTTACCCTCTGGACATATAAGCCTGTGGCTTTCCCTCTCTATCTGAGAATCCCGGAATGGTGTGAAAATGCCAGAATTCTTATAAATGGAGAAGACATAAAAGCCAATCCTCAGCCTGGTAATTATGTGATGATAAAGCGAGAGTGGAGGAACTACGATCAAATACGACTCAAACTTCCTATGGAGATAAAAATAAAGACATGGAAGAAGATTGGTAATGCAATCTCTGTAAAACGAGGACCATTATGGTATTCTCTTAAGATTGGTGAGGAGTGGAAGCGCTATAGTGGGACGGATGAGTGGCCTGCCTATGAGATTCTTCCGACCACTCCCTGGAATTATGGTTTGATTGTTAACCCTGAGAATCCTGAAGCTTCGATCAGTGTGGTTAAAAAAAGAGAGCCTGCATACCAGCCTTTCGAGCCTAATGTTGCTCCGATCGAACTTCGAGCAAAGGCGAAAAGAATTCCCCAGTGGAAAACTGAAGGACGGATGGTAGGCAAGGTTCCTCCAAGCCCTGTTAAATCTGATGAACCTATTGAGGAGATTACTCTTATTCCGATGGGATGCGCCCGATTGCGTATCTCATCCTTTCCCATTGTCGATATGCGTTAAATCAACTTTATTTCTTTCCTCCGCCTGATTTCTCATAAAATATTCTGTTATTCTCTCAGAAGATTATCTCCTTTCCAAGAGTTTGACCCTGAGGGTTATGTTTAGCTTTAATTTCTTCCTTATCCCTTGACTTGTTTGCGGCATCCATTTAGTCTTATAAAGATGTTTTTGAAAAATGGAAAATAAAAAAGAATCTAAAAAAGGAGAACTAATGGATGTAAAGAAATCGAGAAGTGAAAATGAAAACCCTTAATCCTCTAATACTTGCCCTGATTGCCACTGGATTTACCTGGACAGTTACTGCCATTGGTGCTTCCCTTGTTTTTTTCATTAAGCAACCAAATCGAAAAATTCTTGACAGCATGTTAGGATTTGCTGCAGGAGTAATGATTGCCGCCAGTTACTGGTCACTTCTTGCTCCTTCTCTTGAAATGTCAAAAGGTAAAGGAGCTTTTGTGTGGTTTCCTGCTGCAACGGGATTTTTAATCGGAAGTCTTTTTATCTGGTTAATCGATAAGTTCCTTCCCCATCTTCACCTTGGCTTTCCTGTGGAAAATGCAGAAGGAATCAGGACTCATTTTCACCAGAGTACCCTTCTTTTTCTCGCTGTAACTTTACATAACATACCTGAGGGATTGGCAGTTGGTGTGGCTTTTGGCGCATTGGCCTCTGACATTCCTTCTGCTACTCTTGCAGGAGCAGTTGCTCTTGCAATTGGAATAGGCATCCAAAACTTCCCGGAAGGAATTGCCATATCCATGCCATTAAGAAGCGGAGGAGTCTCGCGTTTTAAAAGTTTCTGGTATGGACAATTATCTGCAATAGTTGAACCAATTGCAGGTCTTATTGGAGCTCTTTCCGTTACTGTATTTCATTCTATTCTACCTTACGCAATGGCCTTTGCTGCTGGAGCAATGATCTATGTTGTCATCGAAGAGATAATCCCTGAGTCACAGAGAGCTGAAAACACAGATCTGGCTACTTTCAGTGCATTGGTAGGCTTTGTCTCAATGATGATACTTGATGTGGCCTTTGGTTAGAAAAAAACAAATTCTTCTCTCTCTCCTTTGCAAAATCTATTATTTCTTTAATAGATTTAAACTCCATTATTCCTTTCCTTCATTTATTTAATTAGAAAATCGTATTATAATCTAACTTAGTCTAAAATGAAAACAGATGCTTTAATACCAAGGAGGCGCAAAAATGGATGCAGTCTTGTTATCCCGTATTCAGTTTGGTCTGGCAGCTGGATTTCATTTTCTATTTCCTCCCTCATTTTTATTGGACTGTGGGGGATCATTGGGTCAATTCACTATCCCAATTTAGTTAAAGCAAGCAACGATTCATCTTTAAGCCTAACAATATATAACACCTCCTCTGGCGAATTATCCTTAAAAATTATGCTCATGTTTGCTCTTGTAGGTCTTCCTATTGTAATTGCTTATACTGCATTTGTTTACAAAATTTTTAAGGGGAAAGTAACCATTAATAATAAATTATAAAAACGAAAAATTTTATAATGGCGAAGATTCCTCGAAGAGCTCTGGGAAGGCAGGATTATCTAAAAGGATGGATGAAGGAGGTTTATGAGATATAGCATATTTAAAACTTTTCTTTTGTTGAAAATATTTATGGATAGTTTTCTTTTTTCCCAAACCATTGACAGCATTTTTACCAAAGAAGACACACTTTTATATAAGGGTTACGAAGTTAAGAAGTCCTACGACTCACAAAAAGGTGTTTGGTTTGCTACTCTCAAGAAAGATGGGAAAATCATATTTACATTTGAGAACGGCTATAGGAAAGAAATGACCCAATTTGGTTTATTTGCCTTTTTGGGTAGGGATGAGAAACAGCTCATCGTAGAACAATACTCTGGTGGTGCTCATTGTTGCTGGTCATACTGGATTATAAATTTCTCTCCTGATTTCCGAGTAATCTACGACAGTCAAGAATATTCTGTAGGCTACCCGTTACAACCTGTGGATCTTGATCAAGATGGAGTGTTTGAATTTTCACAATTAATCTTAACATTTGACTATTTCGATCGTCTTTCCCATGCCATTTCGCCATTTCCAATTGCTGTTTTCAAATATGATAAGAACATGAAATGTTATATTCCAGCTAATACTAAATTTTCCCCATACATAACCCAAGGAATTGAGGAAGATATAAAAAAAGTGAAAGAATTCAATGGGAGGACAAATTTTACAACGTATGATGACAGTATGGGAAAGTATCTTTCCATGATTCTTCAGGTCAGCCTTACCTACATTTATGCTGGAAAGGAAAGGGAAGCCTGGTTGTTTTATGATAAAGAGTACAAGCTACGTGACAAAGCAGAAATGAAATCCAAAATTAGGGAACAACTTAAGAATTGCTCCATATATAAATATATATACGGTCGCTGATATGAGATTTTTTATTATCTTTTGGATTTTAATTCTGAAACTCTAAATCATCCGGGACTGTTGCGAGCATGCTGATTTATGTTTCCCTTCTAAAATCGAGAATCCCTTTGGATTTTCCGACCTCTTTTACCGCTCTTTTTATTCCCATTCTTTTAATTTCCTCAACTAAAAACTTTTCTCTTTCCTCGATAATTCTATCGGATTTAACATCTTTATAATCCTTCTTAAGTCTGAACTCATCAATTGATGCAAAAGTGAAAAGCCTGCTCAATCTTTCCCCTTCTTTAACAAGCATTTTCTTGAAGTTTTTATCATCCAATGGCTTCCCATTTTTAAGAGATATATTCTCCTTTTCAACAAGATAAGGGTAAATAGCCACATGCCATAGCTCTTCCATAGCATTATCAATAAAATAATCATCAGTTTTTGGATTCTCCGGGTCACCAATCACATATGAAATTTTAGAGCTATAGCGCTCGATTATGTAGAGAGATTGTCCACGACTTTTAAATAAAATTAAGAGGATTAAAACAAATGAAGGTTGTTCAAAGATCATTTTAAGAAGTTTATCTTCTTTATCAGTTTTTACTCTTACCTTCAGCAAATTTTCATGTTTGGTTAAAAATTCCGACTTTTTTCGAATATAACTGAAATCCTTTCTCTTGGACGAAAATAGAGGCAAGTAGCCCATGATAAAATCTCCAACATCATCTGTAATCCTTTTCACCCCCCTAAGATAATCAGCATACTCTTTATTCTTAATTTGATAAGGCTCTCTTATGCGTTCAGAGGAAATTATTTGATAGTACAAAATCTCTCCCTCAATTTGATTGGCTATATTTTCTTTTAAAAGATTTTCAGTAATTGTTCTGGGATAAAAAATTTTCATGATTTCCCACTGAAGCTCATAAGACCGTGCAAGTCATTGAAAATAAAGTGGTGGGCGATAGAGGATTTGAACCTCTGACTTCTACCGTGTGAAGGTAGCACTCTACCCCTGAGTTAATCGCCCAGTCTATTTTTGATTTTAGATTTATCTTTTTTCAATGTCAAATTGATAGCGCCGTTCCAACTATTTCTACTTTTTGCAATTTCGAAGGGGTTTTAATGACTGAATATATTTTTAAGCTTTTCGAGAAGGTAGGTCAGTTTTTTTATGTAAAGAGGATAATTAAAATTCTCTGATATACTTTTTTCCAATAATCTTATCCTGTAATCAATTTCTTCATTTTTTTCTTTTTCGTATATTTTTCTGTATATTTCGATTGCTTTATTATAGATGCCCTGGGATTCCAGGATCTCAGCCATTGTGAGCGTCAGGAATGGACTCTCCTCATGATTGATCTGCAATTCTTCTTGTTTTTCAGTTTGACTTTTATTTGTTTTCAAAGATTCATTTATTTCTTTTAGCATTTCAGGAGCATCTTTATCGAAAGGATAAAAAAATAAAATTTTCTCCATTATTTCTTTTGCTCTATCAAGTTCATTTTCTTTAAAATAAATATTTCCAAGTAATTTCAAAGCGTTTAAATTGTCAGGAGTTTCTTTATAAACCTGAGTTAAAAAATAGCGTGCTCTCTTATAATCTTCTGCTTTGTATAGAAGTTGAGCAAGCATAACTTTTCCTGAAACTGATTCAGGATTTAATTCAAGGCCCTTTTCACAACATTCAATAGCCTTTTCCACATTGTCAATTTTGGAATACTCTTCAGATAACTGGAAATAATATTTAGCCTCAGGATTCTCCTTTATTTTTTCTTCTAGTTCTTCTATCGATGAATCCATCTAAATATATCCAATTATTATTTTTATTGGAATCAATGAATATATTTCACCAAAAACATCGCTATTCCAGTATGCTTTTATGTAAAAATTGTTTATCGTTATTTTATATTCGTAAATTGTGCTTCCTGAAGTAACACTCCAGTTTGTTCTATCCCTTGCCTCCCACTTGTTCGGACCGCAATAGGTTATAGTAGCAGTTCCTGAAGAATCTGTTTTTGCCTCGCCAACAACTCCAAATATATCTACTGTTCTTGGTTCAAATCTTCCTATATCACACTTTTCAAACCCTTCCTTTGTCTGTTCACTCTGAACAACACCAGCTAAATTTTTTGTTAAAATTTTAAGGGTGTAATCCCACCAGGTTTCAAAATAAATGGAAACATTAGAAACAGGGTCTCCCTTGTAACTCTTCAGAATAACCTTAATAATTGATCTCTGGACATCATCTCCGGCAAACAAAATAGATGGATTTGCTGTGCCCTGAAGTATATAGTACTCAGTCTGAGGAGTGGTTACAGGTTCAGGCTGGATGACTTCTTCTCTTTTACATGAAAGACTCATGAAGAAAAAGCTCACAACAATTATTAAAAATTTTTTATTCATTAAATTTCTCCATTCTCAATTACTCTTAAATATTATCCTGAGCATTCCCGATGTCTTCACGCCTTTTCCCGCTACATCATGTCCATAAAAATCTATTGTTGCATCCACCTCGAGCAAAGATGAACTATTTTTTAAAGAGATAAGCGGAGGATATTTCTTTGCCAGGTAATTTACCACAATAATGTCAATTGTAATACTTGTACCTGCCTGAATATATTCGGTTAGCCTCGATTCATACCTGTATGGCACATCAGTCCCCTCTTCATTTTTTCCATCATTTCTTTTGTAAGAAACTATATATCTCTCAAGTTTAACATCATTATATACAGTGGGAGTTTTATTCGGATTCAAAAGCTCTGCTCTTATTGTTACTCTGGCAAAGTCTGAGAATATGTCTGAGACATTAGAAATAAGAAAAGATGAGAGATTGCCCTGTTGGTCAATGCCTTTAATAGATTCCACTATAAGCATTGTATTTGATTGAGTCTTATTTTCCAGAACATTACATGAACTTAACAGAAAGGAAAACATCAATGCAATTACAACCCCAACACATGTCTTCTTTAATGACATTTTACCCTCCCCTTACAATACGCGGTGTTATAAAAATCAGCAATTCTCTATCAGCTCTTGTTTTCATAGTTCCCCTAAATAAATATCCAAGAATTGGAACCTTTGAGATGCCTGGAACTCTATTGTATGCTTCTGTATCTTCCACCCGGTATATCCCTCCGATCACAGCAGTTCCCCCATCTTTAACAAGCACAGTTGTCCTTGCACTCTGCGTAATTATTGGAGGAATTCCCTGAACAAGATTTGCAAAATCTGCAGCATTATTGTTTATTTCAATATCCATGATTATCGTTCCCTCAGCAGTTATTTGGGGAGTGACATGAAGCTCTAAAGCAGCATTTACATACCTTGTTGTTACAGTATTATTAGCTACTGTTTGAACTGGTATCTGTCTCCCCTGCATTATTTCTGCTCTTTCGTTATTCTGAGCAGTTATTTTCGGAGCTGAAAGAATCTTTCCCTTTCCATAGGTTTCCATTGCAGTGAGAGCCATGTCCAGTCTAAAAGTATCAAGAACATTTCCAAGGGAAACGCCAATTCCAGTTGTAAACGCTGGGGCAGGGAGGTTTATTGCATATCCTCCTAAAACTCCCTGAATCCCTCCTGCTTGTGTTCCTGAGATTCCAGTCCCGTTTACATAAATACTACTTGGAAATTTTAATGTTGTCTGGTTTCCGTATGAAGAATCTGCTATGACATTAAAACCCCACTGAATTCCAAGGCTCTGAATATAATTTACATTTGTCTCTATAATTCTCGCCTCGATTGAAACCTGAGGAGTAGCTTTATCAAGAGTCTGGATTAATTTATCTATAGCTGAAATTCTATCCTCGATATCAGAAATTATTAAAGTATTCGTTCTCGAATCTACAATAATCTCTCCTCGGGATGAAAGCTGTTTTTCTAAGATTGATTTTATGGACTCTGCCTTAGCATAGCTCAGGGTTTTTGTCACAATTTTTAACTCGCCTGCGAGTAACTTCGCATCCCTCAATCTCTGCTTATCCTGTTCTTCCCTAGCCAAAACATCAACTCTTGCAATCCGGAGGATGTTCTCCTCTAAAATCATTCCAAGACCATTCGTTCTCAATATAAACTCAAGTGCCTGATCCCAGGGAATCTCAATCAGTTCGCATGTAACTTTTCCTGCAACCTCAGGGTCTATTATGATATTTAAATTTGCTTGAGTTGCAATAAACCTTAATACATCTCTTATATCTGCATCTTTCAGCCTGAAAGAAATCTTTTCACCTTTATATTTCTTCTCCTCAGCTTCTTCTTTAGCCTGATTTTCTTTCTGACTTTTCTCGTTGGAATCTGATAACTTATTCTCTCCATCCTTTTCAGGATCTTCAGGATTGATTCTTTCAACATCAGAACGTTTCAATTCCATTTCTTTTTCATTTTTTTCGCTCTGTTCTTGAATTTTTTGTTTGAAATAAATTTTTAAAATTTTTTCTTTTCTTTCTATTTCATAAATCGGAAAATCTTGCCCACCTATGTCAAAAACAATTCGAGTAACATCCGGGTTATCTTTTATAAATTGACTTATTCTAATTTTCTCCACACCATTCAGTCCAACATTTATAACTTGGGTCTTCATATTACTTTTAGAATTCAAAAAGTCAAAAACAATCCTTTTGGGATTCTCAAGAGTAAAATTTTGATAGCTCATTTCAGAACTGAAAAACATTGTAACTTCTAATGTATCTTTATCTTTTTTAACTTTAATATCTTCAAGTATTGAAGGATTTGCCCTCTCTAATTCACTTTTTTGATATAGCTCTTCTAATTCAGGGTCTAAAACTCTTTCCACATCAAAAAACTCAATCGAAAGTATTTCTTTATCAAAGAAAACTCTATAAGGAGAAATTTTGTTCAGAGCAAAATGCACTTGGAAATCTCCCTTATTTAAATCAACTATTTTTATCTTATTAACAAGAGGAGAAGATATCTCATATTCATTTTTTATGTTACCAAGTTTTATTCCCTTTAACTCCATTACAACTATAAGAGGATTCTCTTTTAATGAATATATATGAGGAAGGGGATAAAGAGAAGATGTCATCAGGTTTATAACTGTTTTATCTATATGAATTTTCCAATTTATTTCCTTCAGTTCTATTTTCTCTTCTTCAGCGATTAAAAAATTTATAGAAAGTAAGAAAATAATCAATAAAAGGAAAGTATATTTTCTCATTAATCCTCCTCTTGATGTAATTTCTTTATCACATCTCGATGCTTAATCTTTGATCCAGATTTTTTCTCTTCTATTCTAAAGGTAATGCTTGTCTCATCTATGCTAAATACATATCCATCGAATAATTTGTCCCCCTTTTTCAGAAAATAGGGGAAACCATCTGGTGCATTTACAATTGCCCAGTATTCTCCTTTATATTTTGAGATGCCAATAAGAGTAACTTCTGAGACAAGGAGAGCAGCCTGACCTGAGAGATTTTCTGGTCTTTCTGCTTCCTGGCTTACTTGAACATTTAGAAGATTTTTAAAAGGGTCTCTCCTTCCTTCTGGATTATAAATAAATTCTTCAATGTAAGGACTTTTTTTATTGGAGAAAGCCTCCTTTTCTTTTTTCTCTTCCTGAGGCAGCAACAAAGTACCTGAAAATAAAAAAATTGATAAAAAAATTAGCTGACTCTTTCTCATATAATTTCTTCTATTTTTTCCTTTTTTTGTTCTTTTTTTCTCTCCAGCTCTTTTTTCAGTTTTTCTTTAGAAGAGGAGGCAGGTTCAGAAAGAATGTATGTAGTAACATCAAATGAAATACTCACTGTCATGTTATCACTCTGTTTTGAAAGGGCTCCGATAATTAGATTATCCATATTAAAAATTTTTTTAAACTCGAACAGATTATTCAAAAAATATCCGAAATTGTGATAAGAACCAATCAGGGAAATTGAGATTGGCCATTCTAAATACATTCCCTTACTTATCTCTCCTTTGGGAGAAAATCTTGTAATCGAAAGATTGGATATCGTTGCTAAATCTTGAATATTTCTTAATATATCACTGATTTCCTTTTTTTCAGGCAGAGTCTCCTTGAGCTGTTTCAATTCCCTATCAAGATTTTCGAGATCCCTTTTCAATATTTTAGCATCTCTTCTTTTTCTCTCTCCTAATCTTATTTCCTCTTCTAACTTTTCTCTTTCATTCCTAAGAAATTTATACTCTGAATATCTTCCTGAAAAATAAGCAAAATAGAACAGTCCATATATCATCAAACCAAAAATAAAAAAAACTATAAATTGACCTGAAGCTCCGATCCTCTTAACGTCCATCTTATTCTCTTAAAAATTCTGATTCTAATGAAAAATCAAATATTTCATTTCCGCCTGAAACAGTTTTTTTGGAGGTCTCTTTTAAGTTTATATTTTTAAAATACCCGGAATAATCAAGATTTCTTATAAAATCAGCAATCAAAGTGTTGGAAAATGCACTCCCACTGATAGTCAATTTTCCGTTAAAAAATCTCAATTCTTTCAACCATACAAGGTCTGGCAGATTTTTACTCAACTGATACATTAATAAAATTGGAACCTTCTGGCCTGCTTTTATTTCTTTTACAATATTTATTTTCATTTGCAGTTCATTCTTAATATTCTGATAATTTTTTAAATCTTTTATAATTTGTTCCAGTTCCTTTTTCTTCTTCTTTAGATTCTCAAGTTGAGCTTTTTCATTTTTTATTCCATCATTTATCCAGATGTAAGAATAACTGATAAATCCAAAAGATAAAATAAGGACGAGAATAAGAAGTAATATTCGAGGTTTTTCAGCTTCTCTCAGTTTCTCTCTTTTTACCTTAACTCTTTTTTTAGGGAGCTTTTCTGCCTTTGTTAATAAATTTAATTTAATCATTCAATGTTCTTTAATTTTTCTTAAAGCTAATCCAACAGCCACACCAAAAAACGGTGCAATCTCATCAATATAATCCCTGTTGAAAATCTTTTCATTTATTTGGATATTTCTGAATGGATTCAAAATTTCTACAGGTACATCAAACCCTTTTAATAAAAAATTTTTTAAACCAGGAATTTTTGAACATCCCCCGCATATAAATATCTTTCTAACCTTTTTTTCATGAGTATTTGTTTTTACAAAATCAAATGTTTTAATAATTTCCAGTTTCAAATCGTTGAAAATCATATCTATCAACGGAGATGCAATTGCAAATGAAACCCCGTCAACACTTTCTCCCTTTTTGATTCTTTCTGCTTTTTCAAAACTTAAACCAAATTCTTTCTGAATTATCTCAGAAAATTGATTCCCCCCAAATAATATATCTCTTATCAATATCGAAGTATCCCCATCTAAAATATTCACATTTGTAATCGATGCTCCAATGTTTATTAGAGCAATCAATCCATTCTGTGAAGTCTCATAATTGACTTCGAGAGCATTCTGAAGGGCAAATGAATCTATATCCACAACTTCTGGAATCTTTCCAGTTCTTAATATAACAGAGGTGTATTCATTTATTTTTTCTTTCTTTACAGCAGCAAGTATAATATCCATTCTATCTCCTGGCTCTTTTTCAGGGCGTTCAATAATAGAATAATCTATGTTTACTTCATCGAGTGGAAAGGTAATAAAATGTTTTGCTTCCCACATTATCGACTCTTCTATTTCTTCAGGATCAATTTTTGGAATTACAAGTTTCTTTACAATTACAGATGTTCCTGAAACAGAAGTCGCAACATGTTTATTCTTAAGTTTTATCTCTGATGAGAGCTTTTTTATTGATTCGATAACGGAGTTAGATTCAATTATGGTTCCATCCACTATTGTATTGGAAGGAAGCAATTCATACCCAATTTTTTTGAGCTTATAAAATTCTTTTCCTCCCAGCTTTTTTGATTTCAATTCTACAATTTTTATTGAAGAAGATCCTATATCAAGGCCTACAAGATTTTTTGACCTAATCATTTCCCATCAATTTAAATTCTCATCTAAAGTTATCAGAAAAATACGGAGCTGTCAATTCAAACTACATGACAACTTATCTCTCTATCCTGGTCAATTTTTTCTATCTGTGGGGAAAATATAAAGCATTTATTTATTCTTCGATAACATCTTTGTAAAAAAGGGCAGAGATTTTCATCAAAATTTATATCTTTTATCTCATATTTGAAAGGATTTAATAAAAATTCTGTATAAGGATGGAGAGGTTTTTTAATCATTTCCTCTGTTTTTCCATATTCCATAATTTTTCCTCTGTATATAATAACTAACTCATCACTTATATGTTTAACAACATCTAAATTGTGAGAAATAAAGAGATAAGCAATGTTAAACCTTTCCTGAAAATCTATTAATAAATTTAAAATTTGAGACTGAACGGATACATCAAGAGATGAAAGAGGCTCATCTAAAATTAAAAGCAAAGGAGATAAAGAAATTGCTCTCACGAGACAAATTCTCTGTCTCTGGCCTCCACTGAATTCATGAGGATATCTCTGAAGAGATAACTCTGATAAGCCAACAAGGTTTAATAATTCTTTAATTTTTTCTTCTCTAAAGTTTCTATCACCAATTTTAAAAATTTTAAACGGCTCCTCAAGAATTTCCTTTATTTTATGTCGAGGATTTAAAGAATTTAAAGGCTCCTGAAATATCAATTGAATTTTTTGTCTCATCTCTCTTGTGTCTTTCTTAGTTAATTCTGAAAAATCTCTGCCAAGAAAATAAACCTTCCCTTCGGTCGGCTCAAGCAACCTCAATATTATCTTTGCAATTGTTGATTTTCCTGAGCCAGATTCCCCCACTAAACCTAAATTTCTTTTATCTTTTATATTAAAAGAAATTCCATCCAGAGCTTTTATTCTGTATCTCTTGAAAAGGAAATTTCCTCTCAATATGAAATATTTCTTTAAGTTTTTTATCTCTAACAATCTATTCATACAACCAGCATCTAACCTCTCTGTTTATTGCTTTTTTTAAACCTGGTTTATCTATTTTACAAATCTCCATCTTCCTTTCGCATCTTGGATAAAATAAACAACTTTTTATTGTTTCTTCTGTTGATGGGATAAACCCTTCCATGGCGTAAACCTTTTTTCTTCTCTCTTTCCAGTATTTTGGAAGTGACTTTAGCAATCCTGAGGTATAAGGATGAAATGGATTTGAAATTATATCTTTTTTTTCTCCAACTTCCATGATCTCTCCTGAATAGATTATCCCGACTCTATCAGCAAGTTTTTCTACAAAGCCAATATCATGAGAAATTAATATCATCGATATTCCTCTCTCTTCTTTAATTTTAAGGAGGAGTTCTACAATCTCATTATGGGCCGAACGATCTAAGGCTGAGGTTGGCTCATCTGCGATTAAAAGATCTGATTCTAAGGAAAGCGCCATAGCAATTAAAACCCTCTGTCTCATTCCTCCGCTTAATTCGTGAGGGTATGAATCAATCCATTTCTCTGGATTCAAGAATCCAACCTCTTTTAAAATTTCTATTGTTTTTTCTCTGGTTTCCTTTTTCGAACTTTGCTTCCATTGTCTGATTGATTCTGAAATTTGAGCGCCTATTTTCAATACCGGGTTTAGCGAGGAAAGAGGTTCCTGAAATATGATTGAAATTTTTCTTCCTCTTATCAATCTTAATTCCTTCTCCTCTAAATTAGTTAAATTTTTACCTTCAAAAAAAATATTTCCGCTTATAACCTTTCCATTCCGGGGAAGAAGTCTTAATATGGATAAAGCAAAGAGCGTTTTTCCAGAGCCTGATTCTCCGATTAGAGCAAATGTTTCATTCTTTTTTATTAAAAGATTTATATCTTTTAACACATTCTGAAATTTTGAGAGAAAAGAAAAGCCAACAAAGAGATTCTCTGTCTTCAATAACTCCATGGCTAAACAGGTACGCTCTTTTCCTGGTATACCCCATAAACCTCCTTCAGACAATCTACTATCTCGCCAAGAGTGGCATAATTTTCCACCGCTTCCATTACAGGATAAACTAAATTTTCTTCTTTTTTTGCCGATTCTTTTATTCTTTTAAGAGATTTTAATACTTTCTCACTCTCTCTTTTCTGCATTAACTTTTTAAGATTTTCAATCTGTTTTTTTTCAAACTCATCTGATATTTTCAAAATATCAAATTTTACATCTTCTTTAATTTCAAACTTGTTAACACCAACTATGATCTCTTCTTCTTTTTCAATCTTTTTTTGATATTCATAAGACGAATTCTGGATTTCTCTCTGAACCCATCCTGTTTCAATAGCTTTAATCATGCCTCCCAATTCCTCTATTTTTTTCAAATATCTGTTTACAGAATCTTCTATTTGATTTGTCAAACTTTCTAAAAAGTATGAACCACCAAGAGGATCGACAGTATCTGCTGCTCCTGTCTCATACGCTATTATCTGCTGGGTTCTCAAAGCAATTCTTACTGATTCTTCCGTTGGAAGGGATAGGGCTTCATCTCTTGAATTAGAGTGCAAAGACTGGGTTCCTCCAAGCACAGCAGCTAAACATTGAAGCGTCACTCTTACTATGTTCAAATCAGATTGCTGGAATGTTAGAGTAGAACCGGAAGTTTGCGTATGGAATCTAAGCAACATGGATGATTTATCCTCTGCTTTAAACTTTTCCTTCATTATCCTTGCCCAGATCCTTCTTGCAGCACGAAATTTAGCAATTTCCTCAAAAAAATTATTGTGGGCAGCAAAAAAAAATGAAATTCTTGGAGCAAACTCATCAACATCAAGACCTCTTTCAATAGCAGACTGAACGTATGTTATTGCATTTGCAAAAGTAAATGCCAGCTCCTGGATTGCGTTTGCCCCTGCTTCTCTAATGTGGTATCCACTTATGCTTATTATGTTCCATTGGGGAACATGCTTTGTAAGGAATGAAAATATATCAGTGATAATCTTCATGGATTCCTTAACAGGGAATATGTATGTTCCCCTTGACACATACTCTTTTAAAATATCATTCTGAATCGTCCCGGTTAATTTTTTCCAGTCGATCCTCCTTTTTTTAGCAAGCACTAAATACATGGCAATAATCATCAACGCTGTTGCATTTATGGTCATTGACACAGAGATATTTTCAAGAGGTATCCCATCAAAAAGGATTTCCATATCTTCCAATGAGTTTATTGAAACTCCAACCTTGCCAATCTCCCCTTTTGCCATGGGATGGTCAGAATTGTACCCAATCTGAGTTGGTAAGTCGAACGCCACCGATAAGCCTGTCTGACCCTGGGAGATTAAATATTTATATCTTTTGTTCGATTCCTCTGCTGTTCCATAGCCTGCATACTGCCTCATTGTCCATAATTTTCCTCTGTACATGTTATTGTAAATTCCCCTTGTAAAAGGGAATTCCCCTGGCTCTCCAAGTTCTAATTCTGGGTTAAAATTTTCAAGGTCTTTAAAATCATAAATATTTTTTATTTCTATGTTTGATTGGGTAAGAAATTTTTCTTTCCTCTCTTTTTGTGAGTTTGATTTTGACATTAAAATAAATTCTTAAATTTTTAGAATCTGTCCTGCATAAACTGCTATTTTTCCGAGTTCTTCTTCGATTTTAAGAAGGCGGTTGTATTTAGAAATCCTTTCCCCTCTGCATACAGATCCAGTTTTGATAAAATATGAATTCATTCCAACAGAAAAATCAGCTATAAATGGGTCATCCGTTTCTCCGGAACGGTGAGAAATTATAGTTAAAAATTTTGAATTTTTTGCCATCTCCACAGCATCAGCTGTCTCAGATACAGTGCCAATCTGATTTAATTTAATTAAAATTGCATTTGCGGATTCCTTCTCTATACCCTCTTTTAATCTATTTGGGTTTGTAACAAATAAATCATCTCCCACAATCATAATTTTTTTCCCAAGCCTTTTAGTGAGGTCCCTCCATCCCTCCCAGTCATCTTCAGCTAACCCATCCTCTATGGAAATTAAAGGATATTTATCCACCAGATCAGCATAATACTCAACCATCCCTTCAGAAGTCCTCGCACTCCCATCTCCCTTCTTGAAAACATATTTTCCATTTTCATGAAACTCTGATGCAGCTGCATCAATTGCAAGAAACACCTCTTTTCCCAATTTATATTTTGCTTTTTCTACGCTTTCTGCAATTAAATCGAGCGCTTCCTCGTGGGATTTAAGGCTCGGCGAAAATCCTCCTTCATCTCCCACTGAAGTTGAAAGGTTTTTGGTTTTCAATGTATTTTTCAACGTGTGAAAAATTTCCACTCCTGCACGGAGAGCCTCTTTGAATGATTTAAACCCTAATGGAACAATCATGAATTCCTGAATATCAAGGTTATTATCCGCATGGACTCCTCCATTTAAAATATTCATCATCGGGATCGGGAGAATGTGGGCATTAAAACCTCCTAAAAAATTATAGAGGGGAATCCTGTAAAATAGAGAGAATGCTTTTGCAACTGCCATGGAAACTCCGACTATTGCATTTGCTCCAAGCTTACTTTTATTTTTTGTATTATCAAGGCTGATTAAAAAACTATCTAATTCTCTCAGGCCAGAAAAATCTTCATCGATTATTTCTGGAGCAATTTTATTGTTAACATTATCCACAGCTACTTTTACCCCTTTTCCGCCGTATCTTGAAGGGTCATTATCTCTAAGCTCTAAAGCCTCGTAAGTTCCCGTAGAAGCTCCAGAGGGAACTGATGCAATGGCATACACATCAAATTCTGCTCTTACTTCTACTTCTAATGTAGGGTTTCCTCTCGAATCAAGAATTTCCCTTGCTTTCAAGTCTTCTATAATCATTCAACCCCTCCTTTAAAATTAAAATCTTCTTTCTGAACAACGACCACTCCTTTTTCTGTAACTGTAAATCTTTTTGAATCTTCCTCCAGGTCATATCCAATTATTGTGCCTGGAGGAATTGGAGTTTCTCTATCTATTATTGCTTTTCTGATTTTTGCATATCTTCCCACGTTTACATCGTTCATGAGAACACTTTGTTCAACAAGAGAGTAACTGTTTATCCTTACATTTGGAGAAAGAACTGAATTTACAACTTTCCCTCCGCTTATTATACATCCCATTGAAACAATTGAATCAAGGGCTACACCCATTCTCTTTCCTTCATCAGCGAATACAAATTTTGCCGGAGGATATTGAGGCTGGTATGTTCTTAAAGGCCAATTCGGGTCGTAAAGGTTAAACACAGGCACAACTGAAACAAGATCCATGTTTGCTTCATAGTATGCATCAAGAGTTCCTATATCCTTCCAGTATTTTGGCTCATTTATGTCTTCATCTTTAAAGCTGTATCCATGCACTCTGTATTCCTTAATCATTTTGGGTATCACATCCCTTCCAAAATCATGGGAGCTATCTTCTCTGGATGAATCAACTTCAAGCTCTTTTATAAGGATCTCACTGTTGAAAACATAAATACCCATCGACACATAAACCCTTGAAGAATCAAAGGGAGTGGGCTTTGGATTAGAAGGCTTTTCTTCGAATCCGATAATTCTTAATTCTTCATCAACCTCTAAAACACCAAATCTTGAGGCTTCCTGAATTTCCACATCGAAAATTCCTACAGTAAAATCTGCTTTTTTCTTTATATGGTAATTTAGCATCAGAGAATAATCCATTTTATACACATGGTCTCCAGCAAGAACAAAAATCCACGTCGGGTTTTCTATCTGGATGGAATAGATATTCTGATAGACTGAATCGGCAGTTCCAAGATACCAGGTATCAGAGACTCTTTTTTGAGGAGGCAAAATTTCTACAAACTCTCCTAAAGAAGCACTAAATACATTCCATCCATCTCTTATGTGTCGATTAAGAGACAAAGATTTATACTGGGTAAGGATGAAAATTTTTTTTATTCCAGAGTTAATGCAGTTACTCAAAGTAAAATCAATTATTCTATAAACTCCACCAAAAGGAACTGCGGGTTTTGCTTCATGTTTTGTTAATGGATAAAGTCTTTCACCCGCCCCGCCAGCCATTAAAATAGCGAGGACATTTTTCATCTTTTCTCATTAATACTTCAAATAGGAATTAATCATTTAAATCTATTTCACTTTTTCAGGCTCTTTTTTCTTTTTTAATTTCTCAATTTCCTCTTTTGCTCTTTCAGCTGTTTTTTCCGCCACTTCTCTAAGTTTTTTTCTCGTCTCAACTCCTGAAGCAGGCGCAAATAGCAACCCCAAGCCAACACCAACCATAGTTCCTAAAAGAAAAGATAGGGTAATCTCCAGAAAAGATGAATTTTTATTCTCTGCCATATTTTTTTCCTCCTTTTATTTTTTTAATTAGCCCCCACGCAGATAATAAAGCAGTTACAAAAGGAGCTAATTTTGATGTCTTTTTTAATAAATTAAATGAGAAAAGGCTAAAAATTCCCGCTATCCCAGACAATGCCTTTTCTATACTTGAAAAAACACTGCCCAAATCATCAGCTCTATCCTGAAATTTTACAACCAGAAATTTCATCTCTTTTGATAATTCAGAAAGGGCTTTCAAAGTTTCCTCTGCTTCCTTCGCAGTTTTTTTAACCTGAAAAACAACAGGAATTAGATATATTATCAACACAATAACAAAAACTGATAAAACAATCGTTGTAACAATCAAAATATCCTGCATCGAGTCCTTTTCACCTCTTTCTAAAAATAATTTAACATACCCTCTTTGTCAATAAATATAATAAATAATATAAAATAAACCCCTATAAAAATTTATATTTTTACCTCAACGATTTTAAATTTTTAATTTATACTAATAATTAATGATTTATAACTAATAATCTAATTTGGAGGCGGCGACCGGATTCGAACCGATGATAAGAGGTTTTGCAGACCTCTGCCTTACCACTTGGCCACGCCGCCTATATTTCTCCTTATAATCCCCTGTCGCGGGTTCTTATTTCCTTTATCAATATCAATTCCTTCTGGTATCAACATAGCTTAATGATAAGTGGAGCGGGAAACGGGACTTGAACCACGCTCCCTTGCTCGCTTCATGCTCGCTCTTCAAAGGGGCTCTGCCCCTATGACGTTCCGATTTCATCGGAACTGTTACCCCGACTACCTGAAGGGATTCTCCCTTCAGACTACCCTGTCGCGGGTTCTTACTTCTTTCTTCGATATCAATTTCTTCTGTTATCATCATGCTCTAATATTAATTAGAGCGGGAAACGGGACTTGAACCCGCGACCCCAACCTTGGCAAGGTTGTGCTCTACCAACTGAGCTATTCCCGCTTCATTAAAAAAATTAACACAAACCTCTTCCTCCGTCAACTTAAAGGGCTTTTATTTCGAACAGCACCCCCTTTGGATCAGGACAAAGAAGTTCTTTTGTTTCAGCGATCCAGTCGTCCTGGGGTAAATCATCTTCCCTCTGCTTTGCTGTTAGAAAAGGCATAAGAGCATTTAGAGCATAAATGCACGTGAATTTTCCTGGAGGAATTTCAATCTTACCATATCCTTTAATCCAGAATGTATCACCCTTTTTTAAATTTGCTCCACATCTTTCCATAATTTTTTTTACTTTTACTTCTAAATCTTTCATATTCCCCCCAATTTAAAATTTT
>JBFLYD010000028.1:0-10267 GCA_040756905.1 Acidobacteriota bacterium | reverse complement strand
TCTATTTTTTATTTCTTATTTTAATGAAGAAATCTTTTCAGCTAACAAACGCAACTCATCTTCCTCTAATTTTCTTCCATTCTTCTTTATCTCAAATATAAAAAACGATTTTTTTCCTCTATTAAATCTGCTAAAAGTAATTTGATAATTTTTTAGAATTTCAAAAAGTTCATCAACAATTCTATGCTTGGGCGTGGAAGAAACTCCAATAATTGAAAGCCCGTATTTAGAATCACCATCTTCCCAGTAAAGATTCTTTGCTTCAATTACTATATCTTCAGGGTTTCTAAGCGATTTTTGTAAAAATTCAATTTCAAATTCTATCAATGTTTTAATTTCATTGATAGATGCTGAAATTCTGAAAAAGTCTTCAAGGCTGTAATAAAGTTCTCTTATTTCCTTTTCATCATATGACTTAAAAATTTCCCTTACATTCTTAAATTTTAACATATCCATCTCTCTCATCCCTTCATCAAAATCTCTATATTCTCCAACACTTTCCTTAATCTTTTCTTTGATCTTCCTGTAAATTTCTTCAACATCTGAAAATTCAAGGAGATTTGCTCTTAAATCGAAAATATCAAGTTCAACATCTCCGTAGAACCTCGGAGGATTCGCAGAAGATACATCAAAACCCTCTATCGAGTCTAACGATCTAACACACCTATATTCGATTACATCTGATTTGACCGGGCAGTATATGGCCATCAAAATTTTAAAATCAATATAAAATTCAGATGAATTCACCACGCTCAGAAAAACCTGAGTCTTTTTTGTCTCATGAGCCTCTTTTATAAGAAAAGGGATTATTGCACGGGCATAATGCTCAAACCCACCAACGGACTTAATCAGATCGGCTTTATTATATTTTCTTCCCAAAATTACCGATACTAAATTTACCCTAATTTTCTCAATTATATCCTGAGCTAAAGGATTTCCATCCGAATCAACGATTTCTAATCTTAAAACTGTTATTCCATCTGTTGTTGAAAATTCTTTGTTATATTTTATTACGAAACCTGGGACAACAAGATTAATGGCTCTAATACAATCCTCGATAAAGAGGTTCCCGACAAACCATACGATTGAAATTCCAGTAAATTCTCCTTTTTTTGTCCACAGATTTTTGATATCTATCTGTAGTTCGGAGGTTTCTCTTACCTTCTCGACCATCTCAAAATTTCTGATTATTATGTAAGATATATCTTCTATTTTTCTCTCCTCTATGTACTCTCTTGAACGAGCTGAGAAAAACTTTGGAGCCTCTCCATCAAAGCCAATTATTCCCTCCAATTTCTTCCCTTTATAAACTTTCTGAATTTGTTCAATAACCTCGCTGTAAAGTTTTATTTTTTTTGTCTCCTCGGAGAGCAAAAAGGTTTTTGAAATTTCTCCAACAGAAGCTTTCTTAATATCTAATAAAATTTCTTCTTTTTCTTTTAAAAATTTCTCCCTCTCTTCCCTGGCATTGAAAAGTAACGAAATCAAAACAAGACCGAGTTTCTCTCCGGAATGGACAAGAGAAATTCCTTTCACAAAATATATATTCCAGCCTTTTTCATGAAAAATCCCTATTGAAGTATCAGATAAACCAGGCCAATCAGAACTGAGAATTCCTATTGCTACAGAGGACGGAAATGGAGATTCTTTATGAAACTCATCTGTAATTATTAGAATCTTCTCATTTTTTCTTTTTTCCCATTCAAGCAATAGATTAATAACCAAGCTCTGTTGTCTCTCAAAGGGAAAATATTGTTGAGTATTTTCTATTCCTTTAAGATATTCAGAAATTTTTGATTCTGAAAGGTGTACTCCTTTTCTTTCCAACTCTCTTTTTACCTGATCTACTTCTGATATAAAAACCATTAAAACCTCTCCCTATTATATAAACAAATAAAAAATCTTTTCAATTCTCTCATAATCTGATAAAATATTAAAATGAAAAACCTATCAAAATTAAACTTCACCAAGATAGAGAAAGAAATCAGAAAAGAAATAAGCGCAGAACTTCTTTTGGATGAACCACTAAAAAAACACTCAAGCTTTAAAATTGGTGGAAAGTGCAAATTCTTCTTAAAAATACAGGATGAAAAGGATATTATAAAATTAATTGGAATTTCCAAAAGATATTCTATACCTATATATATAATAGGAAAAGGAACAAATATATTGTTCGATGATAACGGATTTCTCGGAATAATAGTGGAAAATGAGATAAAGGGGACAAAAGTCAACAATGAGGAAATTGAAATATACTCGGGTAACCTATTGGATGAATTTATCGAATGCGCAAAGGAAAATTCATTGATGGGAATAGAATTTCTTGTGGGAATCCCAGGGACTATTGGAGGTGCTATCCATGGAAATGCCGGTGCATTTGGAAGATCTATAGGAGATTATCTCATTAGAGCTCAGGTTATAAATCGTAACGGAAAAATTCTCCATGTTTCAAAAGAGTATTTTCAATTCCAATATAGAAAATCAAGTTTAAGAGAAAAAGGCGATTTTGTTCTAAAAACGACCTTTAGACTAAAAAGGGGAAATAAATCTGAAATTGGAAAAAACATAAAAGAAATTGCTAATTATAGAGAAAATAAAAATCCAGCTCCCCGCTATCCAAATGCAGGAAGTTTTTTTAAAAATATAATAACTCCGGATGGGAAAAAAATTCCTGCCGGTGAATTATTAGAAAAAGTCGGTGCAAAAGGAATTAGAGTTGGAGATGCAGAAGTATGGAACAATCATGCAAACTATATCATTAACAAAGGAAGAGCTACATCAAAGGATGTTCTTGAACTTGCAAAGATTCTAAAAGAAAAAGTTAAAAAACAATTTGGATATATCCTTGAAGAAGAAGTAATATATTTCAACGGATAAGTAAACCTAACTCTTTAAGATACTTTTCTGAAAGATTATCTGTTGGAAAACTCATTATAAAATATTCAATTAATTTTTTATAAATATCTCTTTCAGAACCATTCAAGTTTTCGATATGCATTCTCAGAGTTTCAATATCCTCTCTGATCAGGGGTCCTGTTAGAGCTTTCTCAATCCCTACTTCATTAATATTCTTTAAAGTGCTAATAGCAAGAGGAGTTAAAACTTCTGTGGCTCTTTTTTTTGATAGGCCGGATTCTTCTATCTTATTTACTGCCAATTTGAAAAGGATTAATAAAAGATTTGAAGCTATGCTGCAAGCAAGATGATATTTTTCTCTTCGAACTTTTTTCATCTCTATCAATTCTCCACCCAAATCTTTTGAAATTTTCTCTGCGATTTTTTTTCCTTCAGCATCACCTTCATAGGTAAAAAATATGTTTTTGAATACATCAGCTCTCATATCTTTCGTCGGAAAGCTCTGAACAGGATGAAAGACTCCAGTTTTTGCTTCCAAGCCTTTTAATTCCTTAAGAATCTTTGAAGAATAAATTCCACTGGTATGAAAGAAAAATTTATCTTTTAAATTTTTATTGATTCTGACAATTTCTATTACAACCTCTCTAATTTTTTTGTCAGGAACCGTGATGAAAATTAAATCACTTTTCTCGATCAAACCAGCAATGTCTTTAGAAATATTTATTCCCTGGATGATATCTTTGGATTCGATTGCTTTTTTCTTATCTGCATCATAAATATATACCAGACTGTATTTTTTTTTCTTTAAAGCTTTCGTTAAAGAAGTCCCTAATCTTCCACAGCCTATTATTGATATTTTCATTCTTCTTTTTTTGAAAATACCTTCATCCATTGTTCTATTTCTAAGGGTGTTAATCTTACCTCTTTTTTCCTATCATCTTCCTTGTTTCTGGTCTCCCTTAAAACCCTTTTAACGAATTTTAAAAATTCATAGGAAGAAATAGTCTTTGCTCTAGATCTTTTTCCAAAATCTCTCAAATCTCTATCAGATGTTACAAGAGTTAAATTCCTTAAATAATCCATTTTTTCTATTATTTCTTTAATTTTTCCATCTGCATTCGATCCTGGTTTGGAGAAAAGAATTTTAAAATCAACAGCCTCAGGATGGAATTCGAGTAATTGAGGGGTAGGCCTTCCATCAAAAACAACGATTATTCTTTGTTTCCTAATTTTATAAAATTTATATAAAAATCTTACCAATGAAATACGACTGTCAGATTCTTCGTAATTAGATTCAGAAATCCTCTCCATTAAATTATTTCCATCGATTAAATATGCCATTTGTTAGTCTATAGAGTGAAGAATTCTCCTGGCTTTAAAATAATTACATTTCCCTTCCTTCCAACCATCTCTTTAAACTTTTCAGGAGAAGCTTTTACTATTGGAAATGTGTCATAATGAATGGGTATGAAATTCTTAGCTTTTATAAATTCAGCTGCTTTTGAAGCCTGAACAACATCCATGTTGTATCTCCCATCGATGGGTAAAAGTGTTAAATCTGGCTTGTAAAATTCACCAATTAATTTCATGTCAGAGAAAAGCCCTGTGTCACCAGCGTGATAAATTCTCTTCCCATCCATTTCAACAACAACTCCAACCGGATGGGTACTGTAAGCAGAATGAGTAGCCTGAACCATGTGAATCTTTACTCCATCTACCTCTACCGTCCCTCCTATGTTCATCCCTTCTGATTTAATTCCTTCATTCGATGCTTTTACAGAAATTTCATGAACTGAAACTAAAGTGGCGCCTGTTTTCTTGCATATGGCAAAACTATCCCCAAGATGATCCTCATGGTCATGGGTAACAATAACTATATCTGCTTTATCGATTTTATCTATTGAAGTTGAAGCAAGCGGATTTCCTGTTAAAAAGGGGTCTATGAATACTGTTTTACTTCCCTCAATTTTTACTGCTGAGTGCCCTAACCAGTATATTTTCATTTTTCCCTCCATATTTAGTTATTGGCCAATATTTATGTCCTTTTCATTTTACCAATTTTACTCATCTCGAACAACTGGAACTTTTTAATGCAGGCAAGTTTTTGTATTAGAAGAAATCAAGTTACTATCTTTCTGAGCGAAGGGGATAGTTAACCTCTTATAAAAAAATTCAGAGGTAGCCCTAATTTCGGATCACCCTTGCTGCTCAAATCACTGTTCATTTGATTTATCCTGGCGGCCACCTCATGTATCTTCCGCCAAGAACATGGAGATGAATATGAAAAATTGACTGGCCAGCCTCTCTTCCAGTGTTAAGTACGAGCCTGTATCCTTTTTTTGAGATCCCTTTTATCTCTACAATCTTTTTTGAAATGAATACCATATATCCTAAAATTTCTTTCTTCTCTTCGGGAAATTCATTAATTGACTCAAAATGTTCTTTTGGAATAATCAAAACATGGACTGGAGCCTGAGGATTTACGTCATCAAAAGCAATAACTTTATCATCTTCATAAACAATCTTTGCATTTATTTCTTTTCTTATTACACTGCAAAACACACATTGCTTTTCTTCCATTTTAATTTTTTTCTATTCACTAATCACGGTTTACAGTTTACTATTTTATTCAATTCTCTCTATCTCAGCTCCAACTCCTCTTAGCTTTTCTTCCATTTTCTCATAACCTCTGTCAAGATGATAAACTCTATCTATAATTGTCTCTCCTTTAGCAACAAGTCCTGCTAACACAAGAGAAGCAGAAGCTCTTAAATCATTAGCCATTACCTCAGCTCCCTGAAGTTGAGTTTTTCCATAAATGATTGCTTTATCACCATCAACTTCTATCTTTGCACCCATCCTGACAAGTTCGCTAACATGATGAAATCTGCTTGAAAAAATTGTCTCTTTTACTTTGGAGATACCATCTGCCTGGGTTAGAAGCGCTACAAATTGAGCCTGCATATCTGTAGGAAAACCAGGATATGGAGCAGTTTCCATTTCTAAAGGATTTATAGGTTTGTTGCCCTTTACAATTATTTCATTATTGCTTATAACTCCCACCTCAGCTCCAGCATTTTTTAATGGAATAATTATGTTTTCCATAATTTCTGTGTTTACGTTTTCAAGCTTTAATTCACCACCTGTAATGGCAGAAGCCACCATATAGGTTCCAGTTTCTATCCTGTCAGAAATTACTGAATGGCGAGTCCCATTTAATTTCTTCACCCCCTCGATTAATATTCTCTCCGTTCCAGCTCCTTCAATTTTAGCTCCCATTTTATTTAATAATTTTATAAGATCAATCACTTCTGGCTCTTTGGCACAATTCAAAAGAAGAGTCATTCCTTCGGCAAGCGTTGCTGCCATAACTAAATTCTCAGTCCCTGTGACTGTTACCTTCTTAAATTCATATTCTGTTCCGATCAATCTCTTTGATTCTGCTATATCATATCCAAATTCCTGTTTTATGGATGCGCCAAGGGCTTTTAAACCTTCCAAATGGAGGTCAATGGGTCTTAATCCTATCGCACACCCACCGGGGTGAGAAATTTCAGCTTTTTTAAACCTCGAAAGGAGGGGTCCCATGACTAAAATCGAAGCTCTCATTGTTTTTACAAGTTCATATGGAGCTCTTGGAGTTTTTATGTCTTTCATTCTGATTTTAATTTTCCCATTTAACTTTTCCCAGGCGCCTCCCAAAACATTTAAGATTTCAAGCATTGTATAAACATCTTTCACATTAGGCACATTTTCTAAAATAATTTCTTCTTCTGTAAGAATGGATGCGGCTATCGCTGGAAGAATAGCATTTTTTGCCCCTGATATTTTTATTATTCCCCTGAGAGGTATCCCGCCTCTGATCCTTATTTTCTGCATTTTCCCATTCTAATTCTTAATAAAATCAATTTCAATACTCTATATAAGTTAAAGACATTTGTGACACTTTACATTCTGAGATTATATATTTTAAAGGGCTTCTAAACACAAAGACTTATAGGGTATTTCTGTTAGGCTACATTCTTACAGATAAGTTTGAGGTTTGGGAGGAGAGAAAAAAATCTCCCCCTTTAACAGACTCTATGCCTTCTAAGATCGATTATTTAAACTGAACTGAATATTTAACAGCTCTAAAATAATCTTCTGTTTCCTCTATTCCGTAATAGTATCCTTTTTTATCAAAATAGCTTCCCCAAGAGAAACCCTCTGTTTTTTGATGGGTCAGGAAACGACCTTTTTGATCAAAGAGGTCTATGTAAGAATATTCCTTAAAAAGAGATCTCATGAGCTCTTGAACTTTTTCAAAGGAATCAAGTTTATCTGGTATCTCAAAGGAAATAACCCTACAAAAAATATAACCCTGAGGAGATATATCCACTCCTGATATCACAAAATTTGTAATCACAACATTGGGTTGAAACGAGGTAGGAGGAGTTATATAAGGTGGCTGAGCATATGGAACTTCAGTTATAATTTTCTCTAACAATTTCCCTTCTTTATCATGTACATATATTGTATAGGGATAGATTAGAACTAAGAAGATTTTATCATCTTCTGTAGTTACTATTCTTCCTAAATAATTAAGATGCGGCTCTATTCTTTTTTGTTCAATTTTTATCTCATCTAAAAAGGAAAAGAGATGCTCTCCTTGAGAGTTAAATTTGTGGATTAATTTTCCATTGTATCGCTCGTAAACATAAATATTATCATCTGAATCTAAAACTCCAAAAGAAGGTTGGAATTTCAAGTTAAAAGAGTCTATTAATTTTCCTTGAGAATCAAACTTTGTGATTCTATTATTTCCTTTATCAAAAACTAAGATATTTCCCTTACTATCAAATTCAATATCCTGGGAGTTTAGAATTTCTCCAGGTCCTTGTCCCTTTTTTCCTATTGTAAGAAGATAGTTTCCATTTTTATCAAATTTTTGAATTCGGTTATTTCCTGAATCCAACACATAAATATTTCCTCTCTCATCAGCTATCACATCCATTGGTTGATGAAATATCTTGTTCTCATCTCCTTCTAAAACTCCAATTGATAGCTCCTCTTTAAAGAATATTTTCTTGCCTTTTTTACTTTCTTCCCATAGTCCTTTACCGTAGTTTTTAATCACCTTAACACCTTTCTCATATTCAATTTTCCCTTTCCATTCTTCTTTGCCTGAGAAGCCAAAATAAAAAAACATCAGAAAGAAACAAATAAAAACACTAACTTTTTTCACCTTTGATTACCTCCTTTAAAAACTTCCTTTCTTTTAAACTAACGAATTTAACTATAACTTTGTTCGTTAGTAATATTCTTAATTTTTTCATTTATTGGGATTTCTGAGGGTCTCCCTATCGCTTGGAGGTTTTTCTTTTTGAATTAAAGAAGAGATACTTTTATGAAATTCAACGTTTTCTTTTCTATATCTTCTTCCTTCCATCTTCCCCCTCTATGCTTTCAATTTAAATAATTATGCATCTATAATTTTGCATTTATTATTCCCTCCCATTATGGAAAAAATATTAGCACCAAATTCTTCCAGTTGCAAGCCTTCCATAAATTCTTGATGTTACTATTTTAATTATTTTAAAGTTGTTTTTTCCATGTAAATATATAATACTAATTTCTAAATTTTTAATGGGAGCGCAATAATGAAATTATTAACTTTTTTAGCAAAAAGTTTTGTTGCGGGTGAAACTCCTGAGTCTGCTATAATAGCTGTAAAAAAACTAAATTCTATGGGAATTCTTGCAACATTGGATGTCCTGGGTGAGAATGTAAAAAATAAAGAAATGGCTGAGGATGCTGTTCAGACATATTTAGATTTACTTGATATAATAAACAACAACGGGATTCAATCCCATGTATCTTTGAAGCTAACACAAATGGGTTTGGACATAGATGATGAATATTGCTATCAGAATGTGAGAAAAATAGTCGAAAGAGCAAAAAACTACAATAATTTTGTAAGAATAGACATGGAAGGTTCTCCTTACACCCAGAGGACACTGGATATATATTCAAGACTGAAAAAGGAATTTGACAACGTGGGAATTGTTATTCAGGCTTACCTTTATAGAAGCGAAGAGGATATAAAATATCTAAATTCAATAAATGCTAAAGTAAGACTCTGTAAAGGTGCATATAAAGAGTCTAAATCAATCGCAATCAAAAAGATGAAGGAAATAAGAAAAAATTTTCTTGACCTTGCCTCAATTCTTTTTAACGATGGAAATTATCCTGCCATTGCGACCCATGACTCATATTTACTAAAAGAGATAAAAAAAATGGCAAAAGAAAAAAACATCTCAAACGATAAATTTGAATTTCAGATGCTCTATGGAATAAGATCCAAAACTCAGGAAAGAATTGCAAATGAAGGTTATAACATAAGAATATATGTGCCATTTGGAACTCACTGGCTTCCTTACTTTTACAGACGTTTAAGAGAAAGAAAAGAAAACCTCTGGTTCCTTATAAAAAACCTCTTCAAAAGATAAAATTTATGAGAAAAATTGACATATCTTTAAAATTTATTCTATATAAAATAAAAAAGAGGCATTAATTAATGAGAATAAAAAATATTTTCATTTTTATCCTTCTTGCCTCTATGTCATTTATCATTGTGTTGAAAAAATTATCCACGGATTCTTCTATTACTGCTCAAGAAATCATAATGAGGATGGGTGAAAAATATGCAAACTTTTCTTCATATCAGGATACAGGTTTTATTGAAACAACCTTTGTTCTAAACTCAGGAAAGCAAATATCTCGAAAATCATTTAAGACCTATTTTGTTAGACCAAATTTATTCAGATTTGAATGGAGAGCTCAACTCTATCCAGAATCTCCTTGGATTCTTTGTGTTCTCTGGAGTGATGGAAAAGATACTTTCACATATTGGGAATCAGGAAAGTTTGATAGAATGAAAAGCCTTCTTGACGGAATTTCTGCAAATGCAGGTGTATCAAGCGGAGGAACTACAACAGTTCCATGTATGCTGATTAAATCAGGATGTCGCTTTACTCTCATCGATCTTCAAAATCTGTCTTTAGTAGGAGAGGACAAATTAGAAGGAAATAAATGTTATATCATTAAAGGAATAGATCCAAAAATAAAGAAGAAATACAAACTATGGATTGGAAAGAAAAATTCCTTACTCTATAAATTAGAGAGTCGGATGGAGTTTAAAGATTTTCTATCGATTACAGAAGAAAGACATAAAAATATCCGACTCGAAGAAAAGATAGATAAAGAAATATTTAATTTCACGCCCCTTAATGATATTAAATAAAAGGGAGTGCACCCCTTGCATAGGACAAAAAAATAAGACACTATCTATGTAAGGAGGCAGCAAGTGTCTGGTAAAAAAAGAGTATTTAGCCCTGAATTTAAGCTTCAGGTTATTCAGGAAGCTGAAGCC
>JBFLYD010000027.1 GCA_040756905.1 Acidobacteriota bacterium | reverse complement strand
CAGGGATGGCAGAAATCAGATTTTGGTATGACAACAAATTAGTAGGTATAGAAAAGGTCAAAAATGAAGACCTGAAATTAGTCCACTTTTAAATCTTAAATAGTCCACTTTTAAAATTTAGCTAACAGCCTTATGACTTTTGACATCGAATTTTTCCTGTGCTATAAGATTTTTAGAATGGAATTTGAGAGAAATGATAGAAGATGGAGGGAAATTGCAAATTAGCGAAAAAACAAATTCATATCCCTTTACAATGCAAAGTGCAAAGGACTAAACTCGATATTTGCCCTCTTATGGATATTTGTCCATTTTTTGAACAATAAAAATGATGTGGGAAATCTTAACATCTGTTGCGTTAATTTTGACTCTATTTGTTGTGCTTTGGTATGCATGGGAGACAAGGAGATTAAGGATAGAAACAATTAAGCAAACTGAACTGAGTTTGAGACCTTTTGTAATTATCCTTTTTATAGAACATAAAAATAAATTTATACTTAAGAATATAGGAAATGGTCCTGCTTTAAAAGTTAAGATTGACGATATTCCTCTAATTAAAGAAAACAAATTATATATAAAATATATTTTTCATGAAATAGATGTTATTCTTGCTAAAGAAGAGAGTGAAATTAAATGTGAGATTAAAACAAATGATAGTACTTTAAATATCAGTCTTTTTAGCCATTTCTTTCCTCATACAGCAGTAAAATCCTATAATTTCTTAATAAGATATACAAATATTAATAATGAACTCTATCAAACAAAAGGTAAATTTGGGAAAGGGGGGATAGTTATTGAAGGTATAAAAAAGCTTTCTTAATTCATATCTCCAAAAAATTAATGAAAAAAATAAAAAAAATGAGGCGAGTGGAAGCCAGAAGTTATAAGGTGAGGTTTCCCTCAAGCTGAAAATGAGATGAAAGATAATGTTCGCCTCAATGAGGTAGACAGCTAAAAGTTAGAAAAATTTTAATGGAAGAAGATGGCATGATAGAACTCAAAAAATTCTGCAAGGGTTGTAATGAAGAGAAAAATGTAATAGAGATTGAAAAGGATCATCAAAGTGAAATTATTAAATTGTCATGTGGACATAAAATTATTAATGAGGAATTTACCGAAATAGTAACGGTTTCTAATCAAATAATTGCTAAACATTTTAACTCTCTTCATAAATTAATAAGTAGATATAAAACAAAAACAAGTGGAGAAACCAAAAACCTGCAAGAGAGATTTTTATAATTGACAGAAAGAAGAGGAAGATAATTCATCAAGTCTGGGAACAGGATAAAGACGGGGAGTGGAAATTGGTACATGATGAAGAGAAACCGTTTTCAGAAAAACAGAATAAAAATTGAAATAGCAAAAAGAGACGAGTAGAAGAGAAGATTCAAAAACCTGGCTTCCCGATAACGAAAAGACTGGTGAGCGAATTTAGCGTATCATAAGAATTTTAAAAAATTTGATAGATTTAAGGGTTTCTGATAAAGTTTATTAAAGCCAAAAATAATATTTCTTAAGTGGCAAGCAAATAAATAGGAAACCACGAACAATATAGGACTAAATTAATAGCTCTTAAGCTATAAAAGTAGGTGGAATAAATTAATTATATAAATTATTTGAATACAAGAATTATTTGTGTTATTAAAACAAAGATGTGTAAATTGTTAATATGGATATTGTTGGTTAATAATATGATTGAGTATGGATGACAAAATTTTTAATGGCAATGAGGGGTTAAGCAACATGCTTGAAGTAAATAAGAAAGCAGCTGAAAAGTTCGGAATAGATATAGAACTTATAGAAAAGAAAGTAGATATTCAGAAGAATATTGAAATTTTGGGCAATGATTTGACTTTTATAGGTATAAGAGAAGCCGAGAGAACAAAGCATGTTCATCGTCTACATCCATATTTAGGTAAGTTCATCCCTCAACTCGTTGAAGTTTTTTTGAGAAAATATTTTAAAAAGGGAGATACAATAATTGACCCTTTTTCAGGGTCTGGCACAGCATTGATAGAAGCCAATATATTAGGAATGAATTCTATAGGAATAGAACTATCACCGTTCAATGTGTTAATCCAAAAAATAAAAACAAAAAAATATAATATTCCAGAGGTGGAAAAGGAAATTAAGGATGCATTAAAAAGATTAAGATTATTTAGTAGACAGCTAACAACTGGCGAGAGGCCATTACTTGGTACTGAAGTTGGCAGATTTGAAACAGAGAGCGAATATTTTAAAAAATGGTTTTCTGATAGAGCATTACAGGAAATATTATTTTATAGAGGCATTATAAATGATTATAAGAATCAGGATATTCTAAAGATTATTCTCTCAAGATCAGCACGCTCAGCAAGACTTATTCCTCATTATGATTTGGCGAGGCCAACAAAACCAATAAGAGAAACCTACTGGTGCATTAAACATAAAAGATATTGCGAGCCTATTAATGAAGCTTTAAAGTTCATAAACCGATATAGTTACGATACTATAAAGCGATTAAAAGAATTTGACAAACTGAGAACCGAGTCTTTTATCAAAATTTTTCAAGGAGACGCAAGAATTATTAAATTGCCTGAGAATATAAAAATAGATGGTATTTTTACATCTCCTCCATATGTGGGAGTTATAGATTACCATGAACAACATAGGTATGCTTATGAGTTATTTGATTTTCCAAGACTTGATGATTTAGAAATAGGACCTGCAAGAAAAGGTCAGAATGGCAACGCCAAACAAGAATATATGAAAGGAATTGTGGATGTTTTTAAAAATGTGTCCAAGTATCTAAAAGATGGTGCATTAATTTTTGTAGTAGCAAATGATAAATTTAATTTATTTCCTGAAATTGGGAAGCAATGCGGCTTTGAACTAGTCGATGTCTTTCACAGGCCGGTTTTGATGAGAACAGAGAGGGACTCTAACAAATATTTTGAATCTATATTCTACTTTAAGAAGGTGAAATAACAATGAAAGATATTTTTAAGAGGATGAGTAATACCTTGAAGATTTTGGGATCTCGAAGAATTGATTAAAAAGAAAGGGTAAAAATATGGCTTTAGAATTTAAGACAAAAAAGGACATCGCTGAGCTTCTTATTACTACGGTAAGAGATAAACTACAGAGTTACAAACCTGAAACAGAGCATATGCCATTTCATCATAGACTTCTTGGTAAGGATCGATATGCAATGTTTTCCTTTATCCAATCAATAAATACAACTTTTGGCATATCTATTTGGGAGCAAGTTGCGGTTATTTTGGCAAAAGGTGCCGGTAATTATGCAGAGAGACAGCACAAATTGCTGGGCGAGATAGACAATAAAACAGAAAAACTCATTAGTGAGATTCATTATCAACTAAGGAAAGGTGCTATTACTACAGACAAAATTTATGAAATAGACCGAATTAGAAAAGAGATAAAGAAAGGAGAGGCAAAGACCGATCCAGATTCGGTGGTAGATTTATTTGTAAAGTTAAAGAAAGAAGAAAACTACTTTGACATAACAAGTGCAAAGCCAAATATGAAAGAGTTTGTAGCATTGAAATTAAAACTTTTAAGATGGACAGCACTAAGATTGAGCCAAGATAGGAATGTTAAAGTTTTCACAAGACTTGCCATTCCTTACAATCCTTATCATCCAGAGCCTTATGAGCGATGGACACTTAAAGGATTGTATGATTTGGAAAGAGGAGAAATTTTAGTTGGAAAGGAATTCTGGAATTTTATTGCTGGGAGTGACATCTATGAAGAATTATTAGATGTATTTCAAGAAGTTGGCAAAAAATTAAGAGCTGAAATAGATGAAAAGTTTGCTGAATTTCGAACATAATAAAAGAGGTTGCTCTTTCATCTGAACTGATGTGGAAATAAATAAAGAAAATAAATTAAAAAGATTGAAAAGAGGGCGGTCATTTCATCTAAAGATTCAGAACGATTGGAAAAGAAAAGCTGAAGGCGAAATTAAAGTTGAAAAAATTTGTGTCAAGCCGAGTGGCCGAAAAGGTCGGATAGATATTCATGCACAAAATAGAGAAGAAAAAAAGTTAGTAGCCTGTGGTGAAGTTAAGGCTTCAGATTGGGATAGGATGACAGAAAAAGCTCTTCTTCGAAATGTAAGAAGACAAATCAGTCAGGTATGGGATTATATTGAATCTGAACTTGAGAGAGGAAAAGAAGTTTCTCCAGGCATAATTTTTCCTAAAAGCCCAAAAAATAAAGAGAGAATGATTTTAATTGAAAAGTTATTTGAAGAAGCAGGAATTCCAGTTGTTTGGGATGATGAAACTATAGAGGAAAGAAAAAATAGATAGGCGATATTAACAATTCCTTTAATAAATGCTAAGTCCAGATATTTTTATCGAAATTGGAACTTCCGAGCAAAAAGAACTCATGACGTCAGAAATAAAAAATTTTTTAGATATAATCGGCAAGATATTCAAGATATGGTTTGATATTCTATTAATTCCCAAAAATTTCGAACAAACAGTTAGAGATTTGACATTCAATCATGAATATTCAACAAAAAGAGGAAGAATCAATGCACAAGCTAAGTTTATAAAGAATAATGGGGAAAAAATTCTTGTACTCAGCCCAGAGATCTTTACTGAAGCATATGATACACAAGTTCGTTTTCATTTATATTTTCACGAGACAAATCATTTTATTAATTCTATAGAAAAGCCTAATTATAAAGAGCTTTCTATTTCTGAACAGGTTTACATGGAAAATATCTCAGTATTTTATGAAGAATATTGCGCAGAGAGATTTTCACTTGCAATATGCGAAAAACTTTTCTCTACAAAGTCGGTAAAGTACGTAGAATATATACTGAATTGTTGTCAGGGACATTTTGAAATAATTTCTGATATCGAGCATGATTTTAATGAAACAAGAAGGCTCTTGAATGAATTCAGAAAGCATAAAAATGGTGATAAATTTATAAAAGATATTCGCCCTATAATCGAGCCGCCATTATTAAGCTATTTTTATTTGTTAGCTTTTAACAAAGAATCTTCATTGCCAAAAAAGGAAATATATTCTAATTTTCCTGCACCTTTTAATAAAACAGCATCTAAAAAAATGGCTGAATTATGTCATAGATCTTTTCCTGAGCCCCTAAAACCAACTGAAGTATTAGAATCGGTAATAAAATTTTTTGCTCAATTTGGTTTCGAGTTTGAGACAATTCGACCAAGTTTAATTTTTGTCAGGATTGTTGACGTTTAAGTTGATGAATTATTTTCTTTTTAAGCTTTCCTAAGATAATTTATGTAAGATATTTTTCCTTTTAGCGTAGGATTTGAAGGAGGCACTATTTCGGCCAATTTTTTGAGTTCATTGAGATAGTTTGTTGGCGGCGCAAAGCCGTCATTAACTCTGATATTTAGACAAACTTGTTCTTCACTTCTATACATTATCTTCGTTTTTTTATTAATTTTAAAACCATAATGAGCTAACATTTTTCTTATAGTAGATAAGAAACCTTTTACCCCTTTTGGGCCACTTAAAATAATGTCATCGACATATATAGAAAAGGATGATTTCGGAATTTTATTTAGAAGATTATCAAGTTCTTCGGCAAAAGGAAAAAGTACTAATCGTCCAATAGCTGGACTTGTAGGAGCACCTTGTGGCAAGTGATTTTTGTAAGTCAATAACCTAGTGAGAATTCTTGAAGTATCTTCTGATGCTCCATAACGTAGGAACATATTTCTCACATGATATGATTTTACGCAAGGGAAGAAGTCCTTTATATCTGCCGTAATAAGCACATGTTTTCGAGTATGTTCCGCAACTGCTTTTTTGGTGGATGACCCGGGACCCCCGAATAGCTTTGGGTGGATGTACAATTTATCTAAAATTTTATGAAGAATAATCCTTTGGATCTGCTTTAAATTTGTATTGGGAATTTCTAATTTTCTATTTTTCCCATTTTTCTTAGGAATATGGGCTTCGTGATAAAGCTTTGGTGCTATTTTGCTGAGCTTTATTATTTCTTGAACAGAAATACCAAAAATATTTGACAGGGACTGAAGATTTAGTGTTTTAAGAATATTAGACATTTATTTTAATCGGAATATCAATTCCTAGGGATTTACAACTCAGGAGATTTCTACTCGCCAACTTAAAGATATCAAGTATTAAGTTGAGGATGTTTAACAATGGGCCAAAAATCTTGAACTTTTTGTGAGTTAGGATTTTCGAGATTACAACACCGACAACCGCTCTGTGTTCAGGTTCAACATTTTGAGCTATTAATAGGAACTGTTCGAGATATGCCTTGGCTGAACCGATGTCGTCGGAGCTAAGAGAATCTACTGCTGCATGGAGTAGGAAATCTCCACAGGCCATATTGCCTCGTTCATTGCGTACTAATTGAATTGTTTCAATAGTACGTTGCAGACGAGGTTTCTTAGCCCAATTGGCAGGGATTTTTTCCCTTTTCATTTTATTTCACCTCCTTTCTTGAAAAATTAGACCCGTTATCAATATGGTTATTGATAATGAGTTGAACAAAAGAGGGAAATGAAATCTTTTTTAATTGAAAAGATATTCATTTTTTCTCTTGCACACAAAGGCAGATATCCTTTCATGACGAATAATTCGTAATAAATAAATGGGATTTGTATATAAACCTTTCTACACTCTTGAATGAAATCTGAAACTGAAATCAAAAATCGACCTCTTAAAGCATAACATCATTCAGGATTTATTACGAAATTCGATTTCTATCAGATAAATAAACTGATAAGAGAAAGAAGGTACTTCGAAAAAATCCAATCGAGCTAATATTTTCAAAGAACTAATGAACAAAGCTACCTGCTTTGCTTGTTTTAAATACAATATATAGTGTTTAAATATTAATATATACTATATTTTGATTATTGTCAAGAACAATTTGCGGTCATGTCAACTAAAAATTAAAAATGGACTATTATTCAATGATTTAAAGTTTAAAAGTGGACTTTTTGGACACGCTATGATTTAAACCTTCTTTCGATAAAGGAGGTTTAAATTATGGCTAAGCAACTTCA
>JBFLYD010000026.1 GCA_040756905.1 Acidobacteriota bacterium | reverse complement strand
AACTTTTTCAAATTCTGATTTCATCGAAAAAGTGGCCGGAATAAATCGGAATGGGTGGCCACTTTCAATCAGAATCAGTGGCCGGTTTGAATCGGAATCGATGGCCACTTTGGATCGGAATATACAGATTGTTATATTGCAACAATTGCTAAGGAATATGATTGTAAAATATTTACATTTGATGTTCATTTTAATGAGATTCAAAAATTTACTAAGATTAATTTAATTCAATAACTTTTATTGATTAATTAATTTTTTACTCCAGAAGGGTAAATCTATCAATCAATGAAAAACAAAAAGTATAAAATAACAATAAAATAAAAAACAATATCCATTTTAGTAGAATATATTTTTCAATTTTTTTTCTAATAAAAAAAATAAACTGATAGATAGAGAAGACTTCAAGAGCAAATGGAGGAAAACCAAGAAAACCCAAAATGGGCATTTCAAAGACTTTCAAGAAATTAAAATATGGGATGTTGTATCTCCATCTTGACAATGCCCAGTTATTCCAGAATTCCCAGAAAAATCCTGCAATGAGGCCAGCGATTAACCAGCTTATTATCCTTCCCGGATATCCTTTTTCCAAATCAGAAAAAAAGTCGTCGTTCTTAAGTATATAATTAAAGGGGGGTATCAAAAAAATAAAGCAGAGCCATACAAATGCAAAGAATTGCTTAGGAAATGAGAGGAAGAGAAATATTAAAAGAAACCCAATTAAAATACTTATAATAATTAAATTTTTCGTAACTTTAATTGAGAATTTTGATGTATTTATTTTAAGAAGACCTTCAATAAATAAAGCAGTCTCCATAAGAGCAGGGATTACAGTGGCAAAGCCAATAAAATAGCCAGTCCATCTTTCTGGTAGGTTAGCTGGCAAATTATGATAGGACCAGTTTTTCAATCTTAAATTAAAGATTTCGAAAATAAGCCACAGAAATACAGAAATAAAAGCCATGAATAAAAAATCTTTTAAAGAACTATACAACTGTGAGGTTTTTCTTTTTCTGAAGTTCAAGCTGTCGATAATTAATATGTAAGACCACCATGAAAGACAAAAAAACCAATTCTTAACGAATGGAACATTGAGAAGAAGTAAAAGTTCAGAAGCAATTAAAATAAAAACGCCTATGTATAGATTGAAATAAAATATCTTCTCTTTTGTCATTTTTGGAATTGAATAATATATAAGAAGCAAAATATGAGGTCAAACTAATGCATGTTGACATGAAAAATGTTCGATGTTATAAGTCTCAAAAGTCTGGATGAAAAATGAGAAAAGAAAAGTCTGAAATTTTAGAGGATTACTCTTTAAAACATGTCCCTGTTGAGTACAGAAGGCCATGGATTGACACTGCAATGGTATGGATTGGAGTAGCGATTGTAATGTCCGCTTTATTGCGGGGGATGATGGTTGGGATGGGGCTTGGCTCCATAAAGAGTGTTTTATTTGCCTATTTACTTGGCGAAGTTCTTTTAATAGCTGTGATGACTCTAACAGGTTTTATAGGGGCAAAGGTGGGACTTTCCACCCCTCTTCTTGCAAAAATATCCTTTGGTGAGAATGGCTCATTGTTTATATCTTTATGTTTAGCTTTATCATTTATGGGATGGTTTGGAGTGCAGGCTGGTCTTTTTGCTGAGACCTTAGTTTCATATACCAAAACATCCATTCCTGTTCCTTATTTAGCTTTTATTAGTGGAATATTGATGATGATTCCAGCGATATTTGGTTTTAAAGGACTTAAGACATTAAGCTGGGGAGCTGTCCCTCCAATGGTGCTAATTTTCATCTATGTAGCATTCAAAATGGGACACAATTTTTTACCTTCTGAAGAACTTGTGGAAATTGCCAAAAATCATTCCCCTTCTCCATATCCTTTGACTCTTGGTGGAGCTGCATCAATTATAGCTGGAGGATTTATAGTAGGAGCAGTTACATCAGCTGATGTCTTCAGGTATTCGAGACCAAGATTTAGAGATATATTTTACGCTGCTTCCCTCTCAATGGGAATAAGTGCTATGATGCAATTAGTTGGGTCTATTCTCTCTATGACAACTGGACTTTATCACGAGCATCTTCCTGACATAATTATAAGCTCTGAATACGCTGGCCTTGGAATTGTTGGATTTCTTGCGATTGCATTCGCCCAGTGGACAACAAACGACAGCAATCTTTATTCCTCTGTTCTTGCATTTAACAATATTTTTAGATGGTCAAGATGGAAACTTGCTGTGATAGTTGGGATTTTTTCATCCCTTTTAGGCGCATTTGGAATTCTTGAAAGATTAGGACTATTTTTAAGTTTATTGAGCATAGGAATTGGCCCTATTGGAGGAATAATAATTGCTGATTACTATATTCTTGGAAGAAGGAGAAAAGTAGAAAATATTGCAGATGTCCAAAATAAAGGTTGGAACCCTGTTGCCCTGGGAGTTTATATAATTTCATTTATCATAGGTTTTATTACATCTGGCCATCCTATTGTAATAAATATATTTCCTTTTTCAATTTTTGCTTTTAACGGAATAATTTCAGCAATTCTACTTTACTGGTTAGGGATGAAAATTTTCAGGATTTCAAATTTCAAAATAGAACAAAATGGGTAGGATAATTAAGATCAATGAGGAGACAATTGAAGCTGCTGTCCTGGGCGGTGCAGTTCTTGGTGGTGGCGGTGGAGGATGGATTGAAGAAGGGAGAAAAATTGCAAAACTTGCTTTTGAAAAAGGTTTTTCTGAAATTCTTCCTTTAGAAGTCTTGTCAGAAGAAGCATTACTTTTAACCGTGTCCGCTGTAGGTGCTCCATCGACAGGAAGCGAAATGCTTTCTCCAGATGACTATGTTCGATCTGTTGATTTTTTTATCAAAAAAACAGGGATGAAGATTGATGGTCTCATCTCAAGTGAAATAGGTGATTTTCCAGAGATTAAATCTGAAAGAATTTTTCTTTTTCCTTCGAAAATTCTTTTTAAAACTGTAACTGCAATTTTGAGTAAAGGAAAACTTGGAGTATTGGTACCGATGGAAGAACAAAAACAAGATTCAATGAAAAAATGGAAGAAAACAGGATTGGATGTAATTGTTGACGTTTTAAATCCGTATCGAGGTGCTTCTGAAATGGAGGAGGTTTTTGATATAATCAAAAGAGAGAATGTGAACCTGATTGTACTTGATTGTATCGGTTATAATATGAAAATTAAAGAAAGGATAAGAGAAATTACAGGCAAGATAGTTCTTTTACCGAGGACACTTTTGGCAAGATTTATAAAAGAATTAATATGAAGCATATCCTGTTACTGCCACAAAAAATGGCAAAAGACTTTCTGATGTTTTTTCTTGGACTGGCCCTTTAAAGATATTTGAAAAACTTGGATTTAAAATGATAGAAGGAAGTCAACCCCACAAACCCATTGTTTACTTTGATTTATTTGAATCAAATTAAATCAGAGTTCATATTGGCCAATGCATTGGCCAAAAACCTTAAAATTTGGCCAATCCATTGGCCAGTTTCTATAGAATTATAAGTTTTTTTAATTTCTTTATTTTTAATCTTCAGAAGAAGAAATCCTTAAGGGAATTTTGAAGAAAAATATAAAATTTATTGAAAAAATTTTATTTTTTGTTGAATATCTGTTTCTGGGTTGATTCTCCTCGAGGGTTTTTTGTGATAATGTCAATCGTTAAGGTTTTACCATCAGAAGATAATGCCCAGGTTTCTTTTGATTCTGATGTAAATTCTCCCCGAGGGGTTGAAACAGTCATTGTGGATTCTACGATTAATTTTTCTCCTTCCCAGTGAGATTTGGAAATTCTTGTGCCTCCTCTCGGACCTTCACTTTTAGTTTCACTTCCATCAGTTATATAAGATAAATTCTGTGTTCTTTCTTGACCCATAACATAAATAATTTTTTGTATGTTTATCTTTGGCTCCTGGTGGCTAATCACCATTTCAATGTTGTCAGGAATCATCATTCCCGAAAGTTGACTTTCAGTTTTGTTGAGAAGCCAAGTGCCACTTAGGTCAGGTTTTTTTGGCTGAGTATAAAGGATCAACCAACATAACGATATCAGAAAAAAGATACTTAAAATTAATCTTTTCATCTAACAATCCCTCCTTGTTTTTTATACGCTTAGAAAAGAAAAATGTTCCGAATATTTTATAGTACAGAGCTTTCTTTATAACTTACAAAGAGACCTCTGAAAAAGTCCATCTGCTGCGTTGCAGTCTCAGCTTTATCGCTCCAACGTACAGGAAGTACGCCTCCGCTCAAAGCTTCACTGCGCCTTGCATCTGGAGCTTTTTAAGAGGTCTCTAATATATATACAATGTAAATTAGCAAGTTTTAAAAAGTTATTTTATTGATAAGAAATTAATTTTTCAGAGACCTTACAAAAATTAAATTTTTTTATGCAACTATATTATATGAATTTTTTTCCTGAATAATTCTTAAGAAAATTACGAAATAAAGAGTATAATTATTAAGCAAGGCGGTTTTAACAAGAGAAAAAGAATAAATATTGATTTTAAAAAAAATACAAAGTTGAAGAAATTAAAGAACAAAGAACTGAAGGGAGTGATACTTTTTTCTATTTTGACGATTGTTTTTAATTTTATATATAGTTTTGTCGTAAAGGGGAGAATTGGATATTTATATCCATGTTTATTATTTGCTACATTTTTAGCTTTGATTCTTCAAACACTTTTTCATAGAAAAACAATTTTTGAATTAGGTCTTTTTAAGCCAAGGTTGAAAACATGCCTTAAAAGCTTTCTTGTTAATTTAATCTTCATTTCTTTAATAATTATTTTAGATTTAATTTTTAAATTGACCTATTTAGCAAGTTCTCTTTCTAAAGAGATTTTTTTTGAGTTAATGCTAAAAGTTATTTCTTCTTTCTTTTTGACTTCATTTCTTGCTTTATTTACAGAAGAATTAGCTTTCAGGGGCTATCTTATTGATAAGCTTAAATCTAAGAGGATTTTAAAGGCGATAGTATTATCTTCTATAGTTTATGGATTATGGCATTTACCCTTTGGTTTATTGAATCCCTTTCTAAACACTTTAGAAGCCATCATTTACTCTTTCAATGTTTGCATAAGAGGTTTTTTATTTGGATATTATTATACAAAAGAGTTCAATTTAATACCTCCAGCATTAGGTCATGGAATATGGGATACTATGGATTATTATCTATTTGGCCCTGTAAATGGATATGGTTTAATTAGAGGAGAAGATAAAACCATTTATGATGGAGAGTTTGGCCTTGTTGGTTTGATTATCCATTTAATTTTTGGGGCAATTTTTTTCTTCAAATCTTTATTTTTTAGTGCGGGTTACAAGCCTGTCATAGATAAAAATTCCAAGGGCTGACCCTAATCCTGTGAATGCTACAATCATCCACATCACTGGAGTAGAAGGAGGGTTTCCTATCTTTGAAGGAAAAGCTATGAATCTTTCAAAAATCATCCCTCCAATTGGCGCCCCTACAATTGTACCAATTGCAATTGGAAGGTTTGCATAACCCAAAAACAGACCCTCCTGGCCTTTTGGAGCTATCGAACCAATGTATTCGTATATTCTCGGTGATGCTATCATCTCACCAACAGCTATAGAAGCAATGGCTAAGATGATGAAAAGCCCTGCAACCGGAACAAAAATGGGGCCAAAATTTATTGTTTTTGATAGAACTCCTGTCAGCGCTGGAATAATATTAAGGCTGATTCCAGCAGTAGTAACAAGAACTCCAGCCATTATGGATTTAACTGGCCTCCATTTTTTCACAAGTTTAGTTACAAGTAACTGAAAACAAACAATCATTACAGGATTTACTAATGTGTAGAGTTCTACAGGCGCATTTCTATCCATGAAGCGCAGATAAAGGGGGATCAGGTTATAAATCTGAATATAGATAAACCAGAAGCCTCCTATAACGATAAGGAAAAACACGAATCGAAGATTTCCGAGGACAGTGAAGATCCCAAGAATTGCCTGAGAAAGCGACCGTTTCTGTATGATTTCTCCTGAAGAATATTTAGGTTCATGATAAAGGAATATTACTATGAAAAAACCAAGAAGGATAAAAGGAAATGCTGCGAAAGAAAAGATTGAGGGAATTCCAAAGTTTGTTCGGATAAAGTAGGAGATGGTTCGCCCTAAGATAGAGCCAATGTTGATAATCATGTAGAATATTCCAAAACCAAGAGTTGCTCGCAATCCTGCTGTTTTTTGCACTGTCCCTGAAATGCATGGCTTGACAACTGAGCCGCCAATTCCTATCAGGACAATGCCAATCACTACAGGAATTGTAAAGTTTAATTTCTCATCTCTTGATGCTGCAAGCAAAAATGGCCAGAACCGGGGCAGAGTGCCCATTATCAAATATCCAAATAACATCAGCACAAGCGCAGCAGTTAAAGTTCGTTTAAATCCTAAATGGTCAGCAACAGCACCGGATAAAATTGGAAGAAAATAAATTAAGCCCCACAGTACAGAACCATTCAAAAAAGTTGAAAATGTTGGTTTCATACCGAGAACTTCATTAAGATAAATAACAACAAAGGAGGCGACAGAATAATAAGCTGCCCTCTCAAAAAGCTCAATGGTATTAGCTGTCCAGAAGGTTAAGGGGAATGGAGTAGATTTTCTGAATTTTTTATTTTGTTCCATTATAATCCTCAACTCATATGGATTTGTTTAAAAGGCTAAGAAAGGTGATTATTACAAATTAAATTTTTAAATGCAATTATATTTTTGGTTAATTTTGATTTCTAAATTTAATGTATGGATCAAAGTAGATGATCTTTTTTATTCAAGACTCCTCCTCTTCTTCTTTTTTTGAAATTGCTTTTTTAGATTTTTCCTCAACCACCTTCTTTTTCTCTTTCTCAAGCTCTGCTGAGGCTTAAAATTTTCTGTCAAATCCTTCAACTCGACTCATCTCTTTCTGTAGAAGTTCTTCGATTGAATGAGTCTTTTTTGTTTTATTTTTCTCATGCTTGATAATAATTTTGCTTTTTGCATCAACCCAGAGGATTGACCTGCATATCGTACATTCAACCCTCAGAATCTCTTGAATCCACCGATGCAAATATTAAAGCTATTCATTGCTGGGTGGTCATTTGATTTGGGAATAAAGATATAGCGTGACTCAACTTTAATTCCTAAATCATTGATGAAGAAAAATAGAATCCCGGTAAAGTAAGCTTTAACTCAAAATACATCTAAAGTCCAATTCAAAACCTATGCTCTTAGAAAAGAATCGTGCAAAAGAGAGACCGATAGAAGGAGGTGTATGGGCAGGGGTGACAGGGAAATCATTTTCTCCCATGACATAATCTTGTTGTTGGAGAAGTCATTTTCTGAAAACCATCTTCCCTTGCGGAATAGAGGTCTCAGATAGAAGGGTATTTGAATCAAATCTTGGGTCAATCCTGATTCTTTTTCTTGGTAACACATACTACGATCCAAACTATAAGGGAGCATTAAAGGTGAACCATGTCAAGGATGGAAAGAAAGGCACTATGGAACTCAAGTCTTATTTTGCTGATAGTTTTATAGCTACAAAGTCAATTGCTCTGATTCTTATCTTTATCTCAGCAAAGTTTTTTCCTGACTTCTGGGATATTATTTTTCCAGTTCTAAGGTCAATTAATTTATATAACTTCTCGGAAGCTATATTCAATGGACAAATTTTTAAATCAATTGGCTTCTTCCCATAATTCACAATCGCCAGTCGATATTCTCCGTTCATAAAAGACATTGCCAGGTCCATGTCTTCGTTAGCACCTATTATGTCAAATGCTCTCTTCACTCCCCTCTGAGCTAAAGCATAGTCTAAAATGTCTCTTATTAAATCGGGCATAATCCTTACTGAATCTTTTATACTTATGGGTATTGTAAAAACTTTTCCTTTACCAAATCCATTCATGAGCACAGCGGTTGAACCATCTTCGAAGATGGCAATCTCCTTTCCTGTGGTCGGGGTCCATGACAAGAAATCAGATGGTTCAAAAGCGAATTTCATCCCTTTCATCACCCGCGTATAAACAGCTTCCTTGACCTTGATATAATAATGCCTTGCCGATGTTTTTTCTTTTCCTCCACATAATTCAGCTCTCTCAAAGCGGTCTCCATATGGAATGTGTGGACCGAATAAAATGGCTATCCCTCCTTTCTCTACAAATTTTTTTATTAATATGCTATCAGTGTCTTGCATCCCTGAGATGTCTGGTAATACAAGAACAAACTTGTTGGTAAGTAAATATTCCAGTTGGTCTTCATTCAGGCTCATGGGGTAATACGGAAGGATTTCTTCACCTTTTGGAGGGATAAAAGGAATAATCTCTGTCATGACTCCAAGGCGCCGGAAACTGTCTAAAGCAGGGACAAAGCAATTTGTCCAGCGATCGCTACACCAATCACTATATGGGATGTATAATGCTACGTGACTCGATTCTGTGGCCACATTTTTTGATATTAATTCATATGCCTGCAATCCATCTCTTACACCAAGCCCAGACTCTTTCGCTTCAGGGGTTTTCTTAGACTGGTTATGGATATTGTGGTGATATGTAAATAACATAATTCCATCAGGGCCGTAGCAAGTTGCTGCACTCAGAATCTGGCCATAGATATTCTCATAACTCGCAAGGTATTTATTTGTAAAACTTTTTTCCATATAGCCAAAAAGTTCAACGTGAGATAAGGTAATTTTATTTCTTATAAGGGTCCCTCCTGATGAAAGGGAGGTGAAATCTTTTGTCCTTCTTAAAGGAAAGCATTTCCTGTTGTCCGAACGGTATGAAGCCATAACTGCACCCTGATAGATAATGATGTCAAGACTCTCGATCGCTGCAAGGTATCCTGCAAGCAGAGGGTCATCGATATAAGGCGCACAAGCCGTAAGAAGCCCTTTGTTTTGAGCCTTTACCGTATCACAGAATTCTCTCACCTGAGAAGCAAGATATGTTCCACTTCCTTCCTGATAGTTATAAAATCCTAAAAGAGAGGGGTAGTGGCCATAGAGTTCCCACAGTTCCTTTATAATTGATTTGGTGCTTTCCATGTACCGAGAGTATGGCATCTTCTGAGTCATATCCCAGCTTACTGAAACAAGAGTTGGAAGACCAAACTTATCAGCCAGTTTTAATGCAAGTCCAACCCTGTCATCAGAAGAATCAGAAATAGCAGTGGATTTGCATATTTTGGATGGATACCATGCATTTTCTGATATGATAGCATGAATAATCAGCATGTTTCCTCCAAGACTAAAGAAGTTTTTCATATAATGAGTGACATCTTCTTCGGCATTTTCCCTTGGAAAAGTGCTAATTATCAGGAAGTCACCAATGACCTTATCCACCAAGAAGCTCGCTTTACATATCTCTTTGTAAGGACCACCTGTAGCATATACGGTAATAGCATATAATCCTTCGGAAGCATCTTGGCTCAATTTAATCTTTCCCTCGTAGATGTCATAATCTTTATTTTTGATTCTTAAATCTATATTCTTGGATCCTTTTGTTGGTTCAAACAGAATTCCATTAACTTTTACAGGATGGAGAGGCTTCTTTGTTTTAACCACAACTGTCACTATAACTGTGTCTCCTGGTTTTGCACGCACCTTATCTATTGAAGCTTCCAAGAGGAGTGGTTTTTCTAATTCGTTTTTTTTGGATGTCACTTTCTGGAAAGCGCAGGTTTTAAAGGTTAGAACTATCCAAAACACCAATATCATGGCTATTGTTGCGAAGATAACAACTTTTCTCCAATTACCTCTATTCATTTCTCCCTCCCTTTTTCTCATTTATCTTGTAAACATTTTAAGCATTCTACTCGAAAAATTAAACATCTTTAAAAATTATTTGGATGAAGATACTGTTAGCTAAATTTTAAAAGTGGACTATTTAAGATTTAAAAGTGGACTAATTTCAGGTCTTCATTTTTGACCTTTTCTATTCCTACTAATTTGTTGCCATACCAAAATCTGATTTCTGCCATCCCTG
>JBFLYD010000025.1 GCA_040756905.1 Acidobacteriota bacterium | reverse complement strand
TTCTTTTCAAATTTTTTTAACAGAGAATCTCCTGAAAAATTTAATGTCAGAAAAAATATAAAAATTATGTTGAACACAAAAAAATCTTAATTTAGATAACCACTATTTTCAAGGAATTTATTTTTATACAGCACACTAGAATTTAGAAGGCAGGAAGCTTTTTCATCGCACCTTACCTCTTGCAAGAGATGCAAATATGCCAACGAAACAAAGGATAGAAAAGAATATGAGTGCTGTTTTTGCACTCTTTAAAAAAAGTGAATAGTATTCCGGTGTAATCTGAACCCTTCCAATGAATATGGCTAATATTAACATTGCAATACCCATGCTAAGCATCTGTCCAGTCAACCTCATTGTGCCAAGCATTCCTGATGCCACTCCGTAAAATTTTCTTTCAACAGAGCTCATAACAGCGTTTGTGTTGGGAGATGAAAAAAGGGCAAAGCCAAACCCAAGGAGAATTAAACTGAAAACAATGAATCCCAAAGTTGTTTTTTCATTTAGAACTGTAAACAGGGAAAGCCCCCCTGCTGTTACCATCATCCCTGTTGATGCAACTATTCGTGGTTCGATTTTATCCGAAAGCCTGCCTGCAAACGGAGAAAATACAGCCATCACTATTGGCTGGGATGCCAGAATCAAACCTGAATTTTGCGGGCTAAGTCCTTTTATGTACTGCAAGTAAAGGCTTAAGAGGAAACCTACAGCAAATGTTGCACTGTAATTTATCAAAGCCGCTAAGTTAGATAGAGCGAAGACTGTGTTATTTCTGAACAGATTCATATCAACAACAGGCCTTTCCACCTTCATTTCCCACTTAACGAATGCCAAAACCCCAAAGAAGCCAATTAGAATTAGCCATGCACCTGACCTCCTTGGCAAGCGAGAAAAACCATTCATTATCATTATGAGAGTGAGGCCATAGATTATGGAACCAGTAAAATCAAATTTCTCACCCTTTGCCTCAGCCCACTCTCCTTGAAGTTTCCAAAAAACAAAAGCAATTGCTATCAAACCTAAAAATCCATTAACAATAAAAATACTTCTCCAGCCAAAATGCTGGGTTAGAAATCCACCTAAAAATGGTCCAAGAGTAAGCCCTAAATAAACTGAAGATACATTTATTCCCAATGCTTTACCCCTTTCCTCCACAGGAAACACTGAGGTTAAAATTGCAACACCAGTGCCGAATATCATTGCTCCTCCGATTCCCTGAAAAACACGAAAGGAAATAAGCGCAGTAGCTGAAGGCGAAAGTGCTGAAAGAATAGAGGAAATTGAATAAATCAATATGCCGTAAGTAAAAATCCTCTTCCTGCCATAAATATCTGCTATCCTTCCAAATGGAACAAGAAACATTGCCGCAGCTAAAAGATATGAGGTAGCAACCCAGCTTAACAATACTGCATCCGTTGCAAATTCTCTTCCTATTGAAGGGAGAGCGATGTTAATAGAAGAACCCATAAAAGGTGTCAGGAAAGAAGCCAGCCCAGCAACGAGAAGAGCAACCCCTTTAAAAATATCGTTTCTAACATCAACCATATTTACTTCATCAAATCTGAGTTAAATATGAGGTTCTCTGAATTTCAAATGCATTCTCAATAATTGAAGAACCCCGCCATTCCTGAATCAAGTTCAGGACAGGAAATGGCGGGGATTCTTCGACGGCAAAGTATTTTATCATTAATATTACTCGCCTTAACCCGCCCCTGAATGGGCAGGATTGCGACGAGCATCCCGTCCAATCTTTTATAATAGGAAAATAAGGGATAAGTCAAGAATTCGAATTTTGATGGAAGGTTCCTTGACTAAAATTGAGTTTTAAAATATTTTTTTATATAAATGTTAGACAGTTTAACTGAAAAGTTTCAAAAAATCTTCCGAACTATAAAAGGTGAAGCAAAGCTTACAGAAAGCAACATGAGAGAGGCGCTTCGAGAAATAAAGCTTTCGCTCCTTGAAGCTGACGTTAACTACTTAGTTGTAAAAGAATTTGTTGAAAAGGTAAAGGAAAAAGCCTCTGGACAGGAAGTAATGGAAAGCTTTTCTCCCCATTTACAGATGATAAAAATAGTTAGAGATGAACTCCTTTCACTTTTTGGAAATGGAGAAAAAAAAATAAATTTTTCAAACATAATCCCCTCGATATTTTTAATAACAGGACTTCAGGGTTCAGGAAAAACCACCTCTTCAGGAAAGTTAGCACTTTTTTTAAAGAATCAGAATAAACACCCTCTTTTAGCCTCTTTAGACTTAAAAAGACCTGCAGCTCAGGATCAGCTGAGAATAATTGCTGATGCGGTAAAAGTTCCCTTTTATGAAGTAAAAGAGAAAAATTTAGAGAATGCTGTAAGAGAATTGATAACTTACTCAAGAAATTCAGGATTTACTCCGTTAATCATTGATACAGCTGGAAGACTTCACATCGATGAGGAATTAATGGATGAGTTAGCTGAGGTAAGAAATCTAACCCAGCCATCAGAAGTTTTTTATGTTGCTGATTCTATGACAGGACAGGATGCTGTTAAAAGCGCTAAAACTTTTGACGAAAAAATAGGAATAACTTCGATAATTTTGACAAAACTCGATGGAGACCAGAGAGGAGGGGCAGCTCTATCAATTGTTTCCATTACAGGAAAACCAATAAAATTCATAGGCATAGGAGAAAAGTATACAGATTTTGAACACTTTTATCCTGATAGATTGGTCTCAAGAATTTTGGGAATGGGCGATATGATGTCTTTAGTTGAAAAAGCTGAAAAAACTCTCGAGAAGAAAAAAGCAGAGGAGCTAACCGAGAAAATATTGAAAAAATCTTTTACCTTAGAGGATTTCAGAGAACAGCTTGCCCAGATAAAAAAGCTTGGCTCACTGGAATCAGTCCTTTCATATTTTCCAGTCGCTGGACCATTTAAAAATTTATCCAAAATGAATGTAGATGAAAAGAAAATATTGCACATGGAAGCGATCATTAATTCAATGACAAAAGATGAAAGAATTTTTCCAGAAAGAATCGACGGAAGAAGAAGGCTGAGAATAGCAAAAGGCTCTGGAAGACCTGTCCAGGAAGTAAACCAGTTATTGAAAAATTTTTTTGAAATGAAAAAATTGATGAAAAAACCATCATTTAAATCTCTTCTTAAATCTTTCTCCAATCTCAATCAATAACCTTCTTCTCATTCCTACCTCAAGCGGGCGTGATTTTTCTTGAAGAATAAATTCGGATTTGACATCTATTTTTTTTAATAAAATTCCTGAATGTATCAGCATGAAAAATTCGAACAAATAACGAAGAGAGTGGACGCACTGATAAAGGAAATACCTTTCCGCTATTAAACAAAGGAGGTAAGATTATGTCAAAAAGATTACTTGCTTGTACCATATTTTTTGTCATTTCTGTTTCCCTTTTTTCTTTAACTCCAAAGGAAATTGACAAATATCTCAGAAATTACTTTGAAAAAGGTTACAGATTCCTAAGGTCTGAGGGAAACTATACTTGGTATATTGCATTCAAAAACCCTGAATGGAAAACAGAATGGTCTGTAGTTGTTGTACTTCTTACTGATGAGAGTGGAAATGAAGTAATTACAATAGGAACTACAATAGCAACCTTCGATCAACAACCTACGCCTGCTCTGATGAAATATCTCCTCGAAAGAAACGGAGATAATACAAATATAGGTTCATTCTCCCTTTACACAGAGGATAAGTACTATGTTCAATATTTTGTAAGAATTCCTAACAATTATTGTTCCCTTGACCAGATTATATTTTCAATAGGATGGGTCGCAGGTTATTGCAACACCCTCCAAGAGGATGTAGTGAAATATACTGAGGATATAGGAGAGGAGAAGAAAGAGGCACAAGAAAAAGAATTTGTCGGCAGATGGAGAGTGTACTCTGAGCGCTTGGTCTACGATGAGGGCGGAGCTGGACCATGGCTCACAGCATCTAAGAGGAATGCAGTAACGAGGAAGCTCGAGTTGAAAGCTGATGGTACGTGGAGCTTTGGATCGTCACAGGGGAAATGGAGGATATCACCCATTAGCGCATCTGACTGGGAGAAATGGAAAATCCCATCCTACGGACCAACTCGTAAGATTATTTTAGAAGGCTGGAATAAAAACACAGCGAGCGGAGCTGTAGAAGAGGGCGATAGCGGAGTTAATTTCATCTGGGTGTTATATAGAGTTGGGCCCCCCACTGTATCGAGGCCTGGTACAGTACATATGAAATTCGGCCGTTAGATAAAAGCTAACAGAGAAGCTCCACCGAATATTTCCTTTAGTCTCTCATATTAGAGAGATGTTGATATATCAGAGCATGGAGATTTATTTTTATTAGTCAATCTATCAGAGAGGATGATAGTCTATGACCAATCAAACTCATCCCTTTTAAGAAAAAAGTTGACTTTAGACCTCAATTAGGCTAAATTTATTTAGTCAGGAGGATTAGAGTGGTATCTATCAGACTTATGAGGTTTGGCGCTAAGAAAAAGCCATTTTATCGAATAGTAGCTATAGATTCCCGAAGACCAAGAGAAAGCAAAGCTCTTGAATACCTGGGATATTATAACCCTTTGACTAACCCGGCAAAGGTAGAGATGAACTATGATCGGGTAAAATACTGGATTGAAAGAGGAGCTCAACCCTCTGATACAGTTAGATCCATCATTGCAAGGACAAAAAAAGATGATAAAACGCATTCAAAATAAAATCATTATGGGAGGTTAAAGTGAGAGATCTTGTTGAATTGATTGCAAAAGCATTGGTTGATCATCCGGAAAAAGTAAATGTTTCCCAACTGGAAGGGGAACAGACCACTATTTTAGAACTAAAAGTGGCTCCGGAGGATTTGGGGAAAGTAATTGGAAAGCAGGGTAGGACAGCAAGGGCAATAAGAACTATTCTTGGCGCTGCTGGAATGAAACAGAGGAGAAGATACAATTTAGAGATTCTGGAAAAATCGTAGAATTTGATTTTAATCGGAAAGATTAGAAGGCCCTGGAGAAATAAGGGCGAATTAGTTATAGATTCATACTCCAGCTTTCCTGAAAGATTTAAAAATCTAAAAAAAATTAAAATTGAGGGAGAAGTCGATTTTATAGAGGTAGAAAAAACCACAGTTTCAGAAAATTTAATCACAATCAAATTAAAAGGAATTGACGATTTGAAGTCAGCGTATAAATTCAAAGGAGCAAAAATTCTAATAGAAGAAGAGGATCTCTATTCCCTTCCCGATAATGATTATTATTATGTTTTTGAATTGAGAGGATGTTCTATTTATTCAAAGGACAATAAATTTCTGGGAAAAGTGAAAGACATAGCTGAACAGAATGATTACTTCTGGTTAATCTCTGATTATAATGAAATGATGATTCCCTTTGTAAAAGAAATCTGTATTTCAGTAGATTTAGAAAATAAAAGAATAGAAATAGATCCCCCAGAAGGTTTAACCCAGCTAAATGAAATTTGATGTAATCACTATTTTCCCATCTCTTTTTAATGGATTTCTTAAGCATGGAATCATTGGAAAAGCTATAAAGAAAGGCATAATAGAGATTGAGCTTCACAATCTGAGAGATTTCTCAATGGATAAGCATAAAAAAGTTGATGATAAGCCTTACGGAGGAAAAAGAGGACAGATTCTTATGTTAGAACCAATTTACAATGCCCTTAATTCAATACCAAGGAAAGAAAAAAGCATAAAGATTCTTCTTTCTCCCCAGGGAAATCTACTTAACCATTTGGAAGCAGTGAGATATTCAGGCTATGATCAGATTATCTTACTATGCGGAAGATATGAGGGTGTAGATGAAAGAGTGAGAGAATATCTTATTGATGAAGATGTATCGGTTGGAGATTATGTTCTCTCCGGGGGCGAAATACCTGCCATGGTCTTCATTGAAGCTGTGTCAAGGCTTATCCCAGGTGTGGTAGGCAGACAGAGGTCAGTAAATTCAGATTCTTTTCACAAAGGTCTTTTAGATTATCCACAATATACAACACCCAGAGAGTTCAAAGGATGGAAAGTCCCGGAAGTTTTAACATCAGGGAATCATAAAAAAATCTCTGAATGGAGATTAAAAAAATCCCTTGAGAATACATTAAAAAAAAGACCTGAACTTTTTAAAAAAATAAAACTTTCCAACCATGAGAAAAAAATATTAAAATTAATCGAAGAGGAATAAAATGGAAAAAATAGATCCAATTAATCTCATTGAAAAAGATTTTGTAGAAAAAGAATTTCCTCCATTCCAGCCAGGAAATACGATAAAAGTTTCGATAAAAGTAAAAGAAGGGGAAAAAGAAAGACTCCAGGTTTTCCAAGGCGTTGTAATAGCTATCAGGGGTAAAGGCACGGGGAAAACGATAACAGTCAGAAAAATCTCTTTTGGAGTCGGAGTTGAAAGGATTTTCCCGATCTACTCAAACATCATAAAGAAAATCGAAGTGGTAAAGAGAGCCAGGGTTAGAAGAGCCAAACTTTACTATTTAAGAAAATTAAGGGGAAAATCAGCAAGATTAAAGGAGGAAATCTCATAGATTTTCTGCCTTTAGAAAAAAACTTAGAAAAATCAGGCTACAAAACAATCGCAGGCGTGGATGAGGCTGGAAGGGGAGCGATATTCGGTCCTGTTGTCGCAGCTGCTGTAATTTTAAACAAAAAGAACATTGAGGGTATAAGGGATTCTAAGCAGCTCTCCCCTCTGAAAAGAAAAATAATTTTTGAAAAAATACTCGAACACGCTTATGACATTGGAATTGGGATCTCTGACAACATTGAAATCGATGAAATAAACATCCATAAAGCTAACCTCCTTGCGATGGAAAGAGCGGTTAAAAACCTCACCGTTTCTCCTGATTTTGTGTTAATCGATGCTTACAATCTAAAAAACATTTCGATTCCCCAGAAATCAATCATCAAGGGTGATTCAAAAGTATATTCAATTGCAGCAGCTTCAATCGTCGCAAAAGTAATAAGAGATGAGATGATGAAAAAATTTTCTGAATATTTTCCCTTCTTAAACCTCGAGAAAAATAAAGGTTATGCAACTAAATTTCACACAGAAATAATCAAAAATATCTGCCCCACTCTCTTCCACAGATTCTCATTTAAAGGAGTAAAAACAAATTAAAGGGAAAAAAATTCTTAAAATACACAAAAAAGCAGAAAAATATTTAAAAAATGCTAAATATGAAAAAGCAATAAATGAATATCAGAAATTACTAAAAGAAAATCCATATGATTATTCAACCCAGATTTTAATCGCTGATTTATCTGTAAAGCTAAATAAAATCGAAGAAGCAAAGAGGATTTATTTTAATTTATTAGAACCCTATCTAAAAGATGGCTTATTTGCTAAGGCGATTCATATATATAAAAAGTTGCTCAAAATAGACCCTGAAAATGAAAGAATAATAAACTCTCTTGCAGATCTTTATTTAAGACAGGCAGCGATTTCAGAAGCAGAAAAACTGTATGTAGAACTCGCAGAAAAATATAAACATCAGAATAAAATTGATAAATTAATCGAAACATACAAAAAAATTCTTTTCATTAATAAGGAAAACATAAAAATAAGACTTAACCTTGGAAAAATCTATTTTGAAAAGGAAATGACAAGAGAAGGTACTGAAGAGTATTCATTTGTAGTGGAAAAATTCATTGGAGAAAAAAAATATACTGAAGCAATCGAGTTAATCGAAAACATCTTTAAAAAAATGCCAGAACACGGGAGATCAGCTATATGCCTTTTTGAAATTTATGAAAAAACTAAAGACAAAGCTAAAATTCTGCCGATTTTTGAAAACTTAATTGAAAAAGAAATTAAAAATTTGGATTCAGCAAAAGCTTTGTTGAACATTTACATAGAAGAAGAAGATTATGAAAAGACAGAAAACTTGATAAGAAAAACCTTTGATGCAGGTATTTTCGATGAAGATTTATACCTGGTATTAATTAATATTTTAGTTAAAAAAAATGAGATTAAAAGAGCTTTTGACTTACTAATCCCTGCGATAGATTCTGAAGTTAATAGAGGAAACACAGATAAAGGAGTGTCCCTTATAAGATTGATACTGACATATGATGCAATTTATCTTCCCGCCCTGGAAAAGCTTTCTGAAATATACATCAAATCTAATCAGGGAAAAAACCTGATTTCAGTTTACAACACCCTTTCAGAAATCTATGAAGACAAAGGCATGATAAAGGAAGCCATGTCAACTCTTAAAAAACTGATAAAATTAGACCCTAAAAATTCCTACTATAAACAAAAAATTAACGAATTAGAAAAGAAGCAGTAAAACAAAAAAGAAATCGGTTCTACTTAATCTCTCCCAAAACTTTGGATACAAGGAAAGTTTTGTAGTGTTTAACAATTTGGGCAGCAAGGGTGACCCGAAAACACGCTGTATTTTCCCCGGTCCCGCACTAACTTATTATTACCTAATACAAACGCATTAAATAAATTGTAGGGCAACCCTTTAGAGCCTACCCCGAACTTGATTCGGGGGTTGCTTGATGCAAGGCTAAAGCCTTGCCCTACATGTAACAATATTTTATGCGTTTGCTATAAATTAAGGAATTCATAATATCTCTCCTTCCATCACTTAATTTTTTTGGAATAAATACAGTTAGTGCGGGAGCACTCATGCTTCGCTCTTCTCCTGAGTATTCACTCAGGAGAAACCATGCCCGCTCCGCATTCGTGACGGTTTTCTTGGTCACCCTTCCCGCCCCTAAAAGTTAAATTAGATTCTCTTGACACAAAACTTTACTTGCTTTCCCAAAATATTGTATAAGAGATACCATTATGGAATACCAAAATATTTTTGCAAATAGAATTAAAAATCTTGAACTCATGTCAGAAGAAAAATTCTCTATAGTTTATGAAGGTCTTGATTTATGGGACAACACTCAATCTATTATAAAAGTTTTCTCTCCGCCATTTCTTTTCAATAAAGAAGTTATTTTTAAATTAGCTTTTCTGTTCCATCCAAACCTTATCTCACCAAAGGATATAATTCAGCTTCCTGATAATATTTTTTCAGTGATTTATCCAAAAATTGAATTAACTCCAATGCATGATACAGAGCAAATTAATTGTGACCGATCGATAAATTATCTTTTCCAGTTATCCTGCCTATTAAATTTTCTCGATAAATTTAATATATCCATTAAAAACATTTCGGAAGAAATCCTTTTTTCAAAAGGAGAGAGAATTTATCTCTGGAATGCTGAAACTCATCTGGAATTTAATTATAATCAAAGAATTCATGATATAACTGGTAAAATAAATATTCCTGATGAATTCAGAAAATTTTCATTAAATTTATTGAATAAATTTAAAGATTCAAAAGCCACAAAATACATGGAAATCATAAATCGATCGGAAAGCTTCGAAAATTTTATCTTTGAGTCAATAAAACATCCAGAATTCTTTCTCCAATCTTCCTTTGAATCAATGCTCGGCTATGAAATATTTGAGAAAAGAGAAGAAAGAATTATCGATGGATTAATCTCTCAAGTTGAAATGATAAACTCCAGGTCAGTTCTTCTTATCGGTGAAGAAAAATCAGGAAAAACTCGCATTCTGAAGGATATCAGTTTAAAAAACAGGTCATTAACTTCCTCCCAAGTTTATATTAATAAAAAAAATTTCTATGAATTCATCATTTCAACTTTAAATCAACTGGGCATGCATGATATTGGCCATGACTATCTAAATTTTTTTATAGCCAAGAAGAAAGAAATTTCAGATGAACCAGATCAAAAAAAATTTTCCCTCTTCGACAAAATATCAAATTTAATAAAAAATTATTTGGATGAGAATAAACTTTCCTATTTTATTTTTATCGTTGATGACATTGATAAGAGCGACAATCTTACGATTGAATTAATAGATTTTCTGATAAAAGCTTTGAAAGATTCTCCCGTTCTTTTTATATTATCCACGTCAAAATTAATCGAAATAACAAAAGATATAACTTTAACACTTTATTTAAGAAAATATAAATTTTCTGAAATCAAAAATACTTTATTTTTCCCTCTCAAAAAATTAGAGATTTTAGCTAAGGAATTATGGGAAAAAAGTGGAGAAAATTTTTTCTTCTTTCTGGAAATTTATAATGACTGCATAAAAAAAATTCATGATTTTTCAAACAATTATTTAATTGAGTTAAAATTTCCATCCACTATTGATAAATTTCTGGAACAGAGAATTAATAAATTAGGCAAAGATGAAAAGTTATATCTTAAACTCCTCTCCTTTTTTGAAAATGAAATCGATGAAAAACCATTAGCCATTTTCTATGATTTTAAAAATATCTCTACGCTCACTAACAATCTTTTAAATATGAATTTTATAGAGAAAATTAAAGGTCATAAATATAGATTAAAATATCCATTGAAAAAATTTATATATGATAGAATCCCGGACGACGAAAAGAAAAAAAATCACAAAATTATCTCAGAGAACTGGAAAATTTTCCAAATGGACAAAGAAGAATTAGTTTTTCATCTAATAAAATCAAATAATTTTGAAAAAGCCTTTGAAATAATTATCGAAAAAGCTTCCGAACTTAATGAAATCGGTGGATTCAGCGATTCAATGAAATTGATAGAGAAGAATTTAAAATTTATCGACCACATAGAAAATGAAAAATTAAAGGTAAAGTGTTACAAAATCTATGGAGAAATCTTATTGAACAAATCAAGATTCGAAGAATCAATAGAATATCTAAATAAATCTCTTTCTTTAGTTAAAGATGCAATTACAGAACGTGCTGCAATTCAAAAAAATTTAGCTATCTGCCATTATGGATTACAAAAATATAAAGAAGCACTTAATATCCTTGAAAAGAATTTTGAACTTGCAAGAAATCACAAATTGAACGATTTAGAAAAAGAGATGGAATTTTTAATGGCAAAAAACCTATGGAATTTAGGGGAAGTGGAAAAAGCAAAAAAATATTTGGAAAATTTAATACTACTGAAAGATGAAAAATGGAAAGCGAACGCAAAAAGAGAACTTGGATATTATCTTTTATATTCAGGGCAAAGAAAAAAGGCTGAAAAATTAATAAAAGATTCTGTTTCAATTTTTGAAAAAATAAATGATGAAAGAGAAAGAGCCCTTTCTCTTAAACATTTAGCTTATATCGAATCATTAAAAAAAGAGACAGATAAAGCTCTTACACTTTATTCACAAGCAATCAAGACATTTGATAAATTCGGAGATATATTCAACTCAGCTCTGATCTCTTCTGATGTGGGAAAAATTTATTTCGAGCAGGAAAAATATCATGAAGCTGAGCTATGGTTCAATCGAAGTTTTGACAGTTTTTTTAAAATAAAAAACCCGAGAGGTCTTACTTTATCTAAATTTAATCTTGCAGAGGTATTCTTAGAAATAGGAAAGTGGAAAGATGCTTATGAAATTTTTAAAGAAGCATCGAAGGCAGACAGGTTTTCAGGAAATCTAAGGGCTTTAGGCTATGACCTAAATTCTCTTGGATATATTGAATTTCTTAACGGAGATTTCCTGGAATGCGAAAAATCTTTGGAAGAATGTATTAAAATATTTAAAAAATTGAAATCAACCACAGAATTGATCGACTCTCTTTTAAAAAAGTCAGAATTTCTTATCGAAACTGAAAAAATTGAGGGTGCTGATGATACCCTGAAAGAGATAGAACAACTTACTGACGGTAATGGCTTAGAGTATGAAAAGGCGAGACTTAAAATTTTAAAAGCAAAAATTTTAAAGAAAAAAAATTTACTCGAAGAGGCGGAGAGGAATATTGGTGAGGGAATTTCAATGATTACCGAGATAAAAAATAAAAAACTTCTTGGAATAGCACTGCTTGAAAAAGCTTTTATTGTTTATAAAAAAGATAGAAAAAATTCAGAAGAACTTTTTAATGAATCTCTTCAAATTTTTGATGAAATAAGCAATCCTTATTTAAAATCTTTATCAACTTTATATTATTTTAAATATTTTCCTGAGAGGATAGATGAGTTAAAACAAAAAGATGCTCTTGAGATTTTAAAAAAATTAAACTCTTTTAAGTTGAAGGAATTTTTTGCCAGAGATAACCAGAATTTAAAGACTGAAATTAAAAATATTATGAATCTCCCTTCATCCTCAGATTTAGCTGATAAACTATTCCATTTAATAATGCAGGAGTTCGATGCTGAAAGGATTGTCCATTTCATATCTGAAAAAGGTAAGATCAAGATTAATAAAATAATAAAAAGAAACTTAGATTCAGAAGAGGAAATCGATGAATACATTATAAAAAAAGCTTTTAAAGAAAAAAAGCCTTTTGACTTAAAAAACTATTTTTTTCTCAATAAATTTTTAAACATAATTGTTATTCCAGTTGAAATTAATTCTAATCTTGTTGGAATACTATACATAGAGAGAGATAACGAAAACGGTCCATTTACTGAAAAAGATTTGGACCTTTTAATATCTCTCATAAGGCCAATTTTTTCTATGCTGAATCCCACCTTAAAGGAACACAGTTCTTATGAATTACTAACTGAAAAGCTTATCAAAAAAATGATAGGGAAATCTAAAGCATTAGAAAATATCTTCAGGTTAATCGATCGGATAAAAGACTATAATTTTCCCGTATTAATTATCGGAGAAAGTGGAACAGGAAAAGAACTTATCGCAAAAGCAATTCATGAAGCAGGTAATAGAAAAGAAAAATGTTTTGTTCCTATTAATTGTAGTGCTTTCCCTGAAAATCTTCTGGAGGCTGAACTATTTGGCTATGCAAAAGGAGCGTTTACCGGTGCCAATTTTGATCGAAAAGGTCTGATTGAAGAAGCGGACGGAGGAACATTTTTTCTTGACGAAATTGGAGATCTTCCCCTTAATCTTCAGGCAAAACTGTTGAGAGCCTTACAGGAAAATGAAATAAGACGGCTTGGAGATAACCGTTTAAGAAAGTTAGATGTAAGATTTATAAGCGCTACCAATAAAAACCTTGAAAAAGAAGTGACTGAAGGAAGATTTCGAGAGGATTTATTTTATAGAATAAATGGCATTAATATCAATGTTCCACCCCTTAGGGAAAGAAAAGAAGATATTCCTTTGTTAGTGGATTTCTTTCTCGAAAAATACAGCAATGAATTCCAAAAAGAAAAAATATATGTATCCCAAGAAGCATTACTCTATCTTAAAAATTATGATTGGCCTGGAAATATTAGGGAGTTAGAGTCAGAAATCAGAAATTCAATCATAATGCTCGATCCAGCATCATCCATTATTAGTAAAGATCTTCTGTCAGAAAAAATATTGAAAAAAAAGTTAGATTTTTCCCTCTCGGAAACCCATAATTTCAATGAGGCAAAAAAAATGTTTGAAAAAAATTATATCCTGAACATTCTTGAAAAAAATAATTGGAATAAAAAGAAAACAGCTGAAGAACTTAAGATGACAAGACAGGGACTATTCAAACTATTAAAAAAATACAATCTTCAGAATGATTAGGTTCGTTTTAAAAAGATCTCTTTCCACCATTATAATGCTATTAGGAGTTTCCACGATTACTTTCCTTTTAATCCATCTTGTCCCAGGAGATCCTGCCCATGCTATTTTAAGAGAAAACGCTCAAATACAAGATGTAGAAAATCTCAGAAGAAAAATGGGACTTAACCTTCCTCTAAGTGTCCAGTATAAAAATTTTATCCTTGGGATTTTCAAAAGAAATATGGGAAAATCTCTGATCACAGGTAAAAATGTTTCAGATGAAATAAAAGATCATTTTCCTGCCACTCTGGAACTCGCTTTAGGCAGTCTTTTGATTTCGATAATTATCTCTCTTCCTTTTGGAGTTCTCTCTGCTTATAAAGAGGGTTCTATAATTGACCATGTATCCACAGGTTTTTCCATATTCGGGCTTGCAATTCCAAATTTTTGGCTGGGTCCTCTTCTGATAATTTTGTTCTCGATAAAACTCAGATTATTTCCTGTATCTGGAAGAGATGGCTTACTATCTTTGATTCTTCCTGCAACCACTCTTGGCACATATTTCTCTGCTTTTTTGATGAGAATCACAAAAGTATCAATTTTAGAAGAATTGAATGAAAATTGGGTAAGAACAGCAAGGGCAAAAGGGCTGAAGGAATCACAGGTAATGATAAAACATGTGTTAAGAAATTCTCTTATTCCAATAGTCACAATCCTTGGCTTACAAGCAGGCAGTTTACTAACCGGTGCAATAATTACAGAAACAATTTTTTCTTGGCCTGGGATAGGAAGTCTGCTCATAAAATCAATAACCAGGAGAGATTATCCCATGGTGCAGGGAGTCGTGCTTTTTATATCTTTTTTATACATATTTATAAATTTTTTAACGGATATACTTTACTCAATAATTGACCCTCGAATCAGGGTAAAAGGGGTATGAAATTAAGGAATAACCCAACCCTTATCACAGGATTTATTCTTTTATTTCTCGTGTTGTTTATTTCTCTTTTTTTACCGATCTTTTATAAAACATCACCTTATGAAATAAATCTTTCTAAAAGATTGTCAGGCCCGATCTTAGAATTCCCATTAGGAACAGATGGTTTAGGAAGGGATGCGTTGGCAAGGATATCGTTCGGAGGAAGAATTTCCCTTTTTGTTGGAACAGCTGTGGTTTTGATTTCTTCAATAATTGGATTAATTATGGGACTTATAAGCGGATGGATTGGGAAATTTTTTGATGAAATTATCGGAAGAATTATAGACATACTTTTAGCTTTTCCAGGTGTTCTTCTTACATTATCTGTTATCACATTCTTAGGACCTAGCCTTTTAAACTTGATATTATCGCTTTCTTTAACAGGATGGGCTGGATATGCAAGGATGATAAGGGCACAGGTGCTTAAACTAAAAGAATTAGAATTTATATTAGCCGCAAAAGCAATGGGAGCATCCTCATCAAGAATAATTTATCATCACCTTCTTCCGAATGTTTTACCCTTTCTCTATGTGCAGGCTTCCCTTGGAATATCAGGAGCAATTCTGGCAGAGTCAAGCCTGAGTTTTCTTGGCCTTGGAGTTCAGCCTCCTTCTCCATCGTGGGGAGGTATGATTTATGAGGGAAGAAATTATCTTTTTGAAAATCCTCTTCTTTCGATATTTCCAGGGATTGCTCTTTTGATTACAATCCTTACATTCAATTTTATCGGAGAAGGGTTGAGAAAATCCCTAAAGAAGAAATGAAAGAAGCCCTTCTTGTCCATATTTGCTGCGCTCCTGACTCAATATGGTCATTTCAGGTTCTCATGGAGGAATATGAACCAGTTGGATATTTTTTTAACCCGAATATTTTTCCTTTGAATGAATATGTTAAAAGACTCAAGGAGACGGAGAAAGCTTCATCGATTTTAAATTTTAAATTAATCGAAGGAGAAAGAGATTACTTCAAATGGTTTGGGCTTACAAAAGAACTTGCTTCTGAACCAGAGATGGGGAAAAGATGTGATATATGCTATGAGATAAGGCTCCGTAGAACTGCTGAAAAAGCACTGGAATTAGGGATAAAAAATTTTACCACTGTGATGAGCAACTCTCCATGGAAAAAGGTAAAAACATTGAATAATATAGGAAAGCTCATAGGAGATGAGTTTAAAATAAATTTTTTAGAGAAAGACTTTAAGAAAAAAGATGGGTTTAAGAAGAGTGTAGAACTATGTAAAATATATCAAATTTACAGACAGAATTACTGTGGCTGCATCTATTCATTAAGGGACAGACTTTTAAAAGATAGATAATATAATACCAAATATTCTCCTTTCCATTATTTTTAATCTTCTCTTATATTTTTTAACAAATTTTTGGCAAAAATAGTTTTCTCAACTAATACAAACACATTATATATTTTGTAGGACAACCTTTCAAGGTTGCTTAATGCAAGGCTAAAGCCTTGCCCTACGTGTCAATTTATCTATTGGGTTTGTATTAACAAATAATATTTTTGTTAATAATAAATAAAAAACTTGACAAAAAGTTAACTAAAAGTTATATTTAAATAAAAAAAGAAAGGAGGTATAAAAAATGATTAAGGAGGTGATAGGTAAAAAAATTAAGGAGTTAAGAGAAATAACGGGATTTACCCAAGAGCAAGTTGCTCAGAGGATCGATGTGAGTAAAGAATATGTCTCTATGTTAGAGGCAGGTTCAAGGGTTCCAAGCCTTAAGGTTCTTTCTAATTTAGCTAAAATTTTTCATCTGAATATAGAATATTTCCTATCTGAAAAAGAACCAACTTTTAGCATACTTTTGAGAAGTGAGGATATAAACAAAAAAGGAAAAGAAGAACTTTTAAAGTTCAAAAAATTCTATGATGACTACATTTTTTTAGAAGAAATAACCAATAAAAAAATGCCATTAGCTCCCGTTTATTCTATGCAATCACCAGCTCAAATGGCAGCAGAGGAAAGAAGACGATTAGGATTAGGTAAAGAACCAATAAAAGATATTTTTGGACTTATGGAAAGCCAGGGTTGCCATGTCTTCAAACACTCTCTCTCCCAGGAAGCTAAAATAGATGGAGCATTTGTTTTTACAGAGGATAAAAGAGCATTTATTTTAATAAACAACTCTCAAACCAAAGGAAGACAAGTCTTTACTGCAGCTCATGAATACTGTCATTACTTAAAAGACAGAGATTATAAATTTTGGATTGACACCCCTGATCAACTATCTGAAAAAAACGGAAAAGATAAAAAACCTTTAGAAATTTTTGCAAATTCTTTTGCTGCTAATCTTTTAATGCCCAAAGATAAAATTGATGAAATAATTGATAAAAATGGAGGGAAAAAAATAGGTCCTGAGGATGTAATTTACCTAAAACGATGTTTTGGGGTAAGTTATCAAGCAATATTATATCGTTTGAAAAATCTTAATTATATTACTAAAAGACAATTAGAAGAATATCTTGAGATTAGCCCTATCCCTTTGGAATTGCTTATCTTTGGAAATTCTCAAGATGTAGAAGAAAAAGAGGAAAGACAATACATTCCAGAAAGATACTTAGACTTAGCTTTGGAAGCCTATCTTTTAAATAGAATATCAATTGGAAGATTAGCTGAACTTCTGAATATCGATGTTATTTCCCTTAGAGATACTCTTTCAACTGCAAAATTTCTCAGGAACAAAGAAGCTCATAAAGGAGAAAAACCTTTAATTGAAAAAGATAATAATTGACTCATCCACTTATTCAAATTTCGTCAGGACAGGAACATTTTGGATCTTAAAAAAACTTTTCAAAAATAGGTTAGCCATGACCTATTTAGTGAAGGAAGAGATCAAGAAAGGATTTGAAAATTATCTGGAATTGAGAAGTTTAAATGATCATATAAAAGAAGGCTCATTAGAAATCATATCAGACCTTTCTGAACAGGAGCTGGTCTTAATAACAAACCTTCCCAGATGTCTGAGTAGCGCTGATAAATCTTGTATATCGGTAGCTAAGGAAAGAAAAGCTACAATTGCTTCTGACGATGAAGATATAATAAGGGAGGCAAAGAATTTCAATATCAATTTAATAGATACAATTGAGATTGTTATTATAGCTGTTCAAAAAAGATTATTTGAATGTAATAAAGGAAATGAAATATTAGAGAAAATGGAAAAAGAAGCTAATTTTTTAACTATTAATAGGTTAGATTGTAATAAAATGGAGAATTAATACAGCCAACAAGAAAAAACTCTCTTCCCTTCCATGGTTTATTATTCTTAGGAGGTCTAATCCCTTCACCCTTCTCCCCCCTCTTATTTCTTTACTACTTGGTTCATATCTCTTAACCTGAAAGAGAAAATTGCTTGACAAGCCTTTTTTTTTTTTAAAATGTTTTGAGCAAAGGAGGTGCAATGTGAAAGGAAAAACGTTTTCGGTATGGGAAAAGTGGCTTTCTTTGGGTCTGGCAGTTCTAATCATTTCTTTACCTGTTATGGCAGACCAGATTGTGGCCAGAACCGAAGAGCAACGGCAGGCAATTACGGAGGCTGAAAAGCAGGCAGAGATGGATGCCAACAAATGGACTTTTTTTGTCCTTGGTCTTATAGGAACCGCAGTTACGTTGCTGATCGTAAATTTTATTGAACCCAAGCCTCCCCAGTCATCTCTTCTGGGTAAATCGCAGGAATATGTTGCTGCTTACACTGATGCCTATGTGAGAAAAGTCAAGAACATTAGGCTTAATTACACGCTTTATGGATGTCTAACCGGTACAGCCACATGGGTTATCTTCTATGCACTGGTTATTGCAGCGGCTGTATCAGAGACAGAAACATATTACTGATTCGGGACAAAAAATAAATGGCTTTAGTTACTTTATGAATGACTATTTTACTAATTTTAAGGAAGAAAAAAGAGGAAAGATAAATTCAAAGGATAGAATAACCAGATATATGGATTAGGCAGAAGAGAGCTTTTTAGTTTAATGAAGGATAGAAATCGTCAAAGAGTTATTGTTTTAGTGTTTTCTGTCTTACTGTTAATTAGAAACGCTTTTCCCCAGATTATAAAGACATTTTCTGCTGATTTCACCCGTGAATACATAGAGGGCAATAAGAGAGAGGTTGTAGAGGGGAAAATCTATTTTCAAGCAAATTCTAAGAGATTGATCATCTTCGTTACAACCCCTGTCAGACAATGGATGGTTCTAAGTGGAAATGAGACTCTGATTTTTTATCCAGATAGTCTTAAGGCTTTTCGAATTAAGATGCAAATTCCGTCTCATATGCCCTTTTTTGAGGCTTTCATAGGAGTAATGAAAGATGATTATGGATTGACAAAGCTTGGCTACACATTTTCTCATTACAAAAGGAAAGTGAATACACTTGTTTCTTATTGGAAGCCGCCGAAGAATCTGGCAAAAATCTTTGGAGAGTATGTGCTTACATACAGGGATAACAGGCTGATTTATGCAGAATTAAAGGATGCAAAAAGCAGGATAGCCTCAAAAGTCGAATATTCCAGTCATTTTTTCTACGGTGGGACATATTTCCCGCTTGAAGTTTTAATAACGGTTAAAAAGGAAGCTGAGGTTATTTCTGAGAAGGTTATATATAAGAATCATAGCTTCAATTCCCCCTTGCCTTCTGAAGTTATTAACTTCAAGATTCCTGAGGGGACAAAGATAAAGGAAGTTCAATGGTAATGAGATTTAGAATAGGATTCCTTGTCTTTTTTGGAGTTTTCTTGCTGAATTTAACCGCTTCTTCTCAGTCCAAAGAAGAGCTTTCATTTATTATAAGTCCCAAACAGGCAATAGCAGAAAGAAAAGTAAAATCCCTCTCTATATTTAAGAATGAAACTTCAGAACTGAAACTGGCTTTCCTGGGGGTTATCAGGTTTTATCAGTTTTTCATCTCTTCCCAAGATCAACCTGTTTGCAATTTCACCGTGAGTTGCTCGAGATTTGGAATCTCTGCTATCAAAAAATTTGGAATTTTTCATGGTTTCCTCATGGCTTCAGATAGGATCCAGAGATGCAATGGGCTTGGGAGGAGGTACTATCCGATAGATCCCCAGATCGGTCTTTCCATTGACTATCCTGTCGAAGACTATTTTCTTGGTAGGGCGAAGAAAAATGGTCGAGATTTTTAAATTTTGTCTATTCCTGAATCTTTCAAAAGGGAAAAGCAAGGTCTTTTTTTGGGTATTGAGTCTTATAGTTCTGCTTCTCTGCCAAGACTTAAGAACAGAAGAACTCCAGCAAGAATATTTCAAGCCAGAAAATATCCTCCGCTTTGCCGAGTATCTCTATCAGGAAGGAGATTACCTGCGTGCAGCTGGAGAATTCGAGCGATACCTCTACTGTTTTGATTCTTTTCCTGAGGATGCGGATTCGATTTTATTTAAGATTGGTATTTGTTATAAGAAAAGCAAGGAATACCCAAAGTCAATAACCTTTTTTAAAAAAATCATAGATCTTTTTCCTCAAAGTCTCCATTTTTCTGACTCTTGTTATCAGATTGCTCATGTCTATTTTTTAATGGGAAGGAATGAGGAGTCGATCAAGGCTTCCGATGCTTATTCTCCCTTAATTAAATCTGATGAGAAAAGAAGAAAGTTTAAGCAGTTGAATACCCTTAACTTCATCCACCAAAAAAAGTGGGATGAGGCAAAGAGTTTGCTCGGTTCTCTGAATAACAAATTTGGACAGGAATCTTTATCTTTTCTCCTTGGTGAAGCTGTTGAAAAGGGAAAGAACCTTCCCAGGAAAAACAGATTCTTAGCGGGTCTTATGTCAGCCGTTGTTCCAGGTACTGGAAAGATTTATACCCATCGCACTCTGGATGGCCTTGTATCCATGTTTACTGTTGCTGTGACCGGCTGGCTATCCTATAAGGCTTTCCAAAAAGAGGGAATGAATTCTACTCGAGGATGGGCTTATGGGACAATGGGAGCATTTTTTTATCTTGGCAATATCTACGGTTCTGTTGTGGCAGTGAATATATACAACAGGGAGCTGGAAAGCAAGTATTTCAAAGGATTAGAAGTAACTGTCAATGTTTATTTTTAATAAAATATTTTTAAGCTCAGTTCTGGCATTCATACTTTTTACACCTCTATTAGGAGACCAAGCCCTAGAACTTGCTGAAAAATTTTTCAACTCTGGAAATTATTATCATGCTATAACCGAATACAAGAGATTCCTTTTCTTCAACCCCTATGGGGAAGGTACCACCTTGAGCTATGTTTATTATAAGATTGGAATGGCATATATCAATCAGGAACTGTGGGATGAAGGCAAAGAAGCTTTTGAAAAAGCTATTCAGGCTGAAAAAGACGAAAGAGTTAGGGATGAGAGGAAAATCGCATTAGCCATTGCTATGATTGCGAGTAGTAGCTATAGCGAGGCAGAATTTTTACTCTTGAAAGTAGAGATATTCAGTCCAATTCCGGAATTAAGGAGGAAATCGGCATTCTTGCGGGGCATAAGCTCAATTTATTCCTCTAAATGGAAGGAAGCCAGAGAGGCATTCAGTTTTTATTTTAAAAATAGCAATATGAAAAACAGCGAGATTTATAGAGAGGTTGATTCTCAACTCCTCAAAGCCCAAACCTTAAGATACAAGTCTCCAAAACTTGCCAAGGTTCTTTCCACGGTTTTGCCTGGGGCAGGACAGATTTACGCTGGTGATTGGCGCAATGGAATTAACGGATTGGTACTAAATCTTTCTATTGCTTATTTTCTTGCTACCGAGTTGTTACAGAAAAGATTTCAGGAGTTTATTTTCGATGCATTATTTCTCTTTGACCGATTCTATCAGGGGAATAGGGCTTTAGCGGAAAAGAGTGCTAAGAAATATAATCAAATCCTCAATAAGAGGATTACCGAGAAAATTATACATATTCTCCAGGATAAACAATAATGAAAGATATAAAAACATTTAGGATAGTTTTCCTGTATATTTTTTTATTATTATGTTGCAATTTTATTTCTGCTAATCCCTCAGACAAATCAGATGAACAATATAATAAAGTAGCAGTTTTAATAGATGACAATCAATATGAACAAGCGATTCAACTAGGCAAGGAAATATTAAAAAATGGTCAGAAATTGGGCGATTTTAAAAAATCAAGATTATATAATAACATAGGGTATTGTTACTATAAATTAGAAAAATTCGAAGAAGCATATAATTTTTACTTAAAAGCTTTAGCAATAGATAGCACTTATTTCTTATGTCTTAATAACATATCTGCAGTTTTAATAAAACAAAAGAGATACGAAGAAGCTCTACCCTATCTAAATAAAGCCCATGCGTTAGAGGGGAGGTATGTTAAAGTTATCTTCAATCTCTTTGTAACATATATTAATTTAAAGAATGTAGAAATGGCTAAGCACTATTTAAAAAAGGCTTTAAAAATTGACAAAGACTACACATTAAAAAGATTAAAACGAAATGGGGCCACAGATAAGCAGATTATGGAAATCCAGAAATTTCTTAAGGATAATTGAGGCATGAAGTGACATATATATAAATGCAAAATTTTTATTTTATAAGGAGGAGTTACATGGTGAAAAAATTTTATCTTTTCTTTATTGTTTCTTCTTTTACCTTTGCTACTTCTTTTGCCACTGACTTTCAGATATCTTTGAACTTTCGTCTCTATGGTGGTTATAGCTCCCTCAATTCAGGAGATATCAGGAAAGATATTCAATCTTTGGATCAGTATTATAAAGATTGGGCTACATACTACCAGTCAAGGGGTTATAGTGCTGAAGTAATGGGAGGACACAAACCAATTCAAAATGGGCTTGGTGGGGGAGGAGAAATTCTCCTGGGATTTTCAATGGGTGATCTAAACCTTGGTGTTGGGTTGGGCTTGGAATATTTCACAAAAACAAAGGAAAGTAGCCAAGATTTAAATCTTAGATGGGATCAAGGAAACTCCTTTCACAACCGAACAAGAGACATGGAAGAGAATATAGGTGTGACTGGGATATTATTTAAGGGTAATTTTAGCTATAACATCATTCCACAAATAGCCTTCTTCGCTGACCTCGGAATTGGAGTTTATATGGCTAAAATAAATTATGATCTTGGATGGAACGGAAAGTATGAATATTGGGACTACGATTGGTATGTGGATTCTTATGGATATTGGAGATATGGTTGGCATAAATATATGTACGGAAACTGGAATTTATCTGACAAATTCGAGATATCAAAAAACAAGATTGGATTTACAGGGGGTTTGGGAATAGAGGTTTCCCTTATAAAAAATCTTTCATTTTTTGTTGAAGCAAAGGGAAGGTATCTAAATCTTGCCGAAGTAAAAGCAAGAGAGACTCTTGATTACTATGATAGCTGGAAGGTGTCTGGGAGATACTATTCTTACGACGACCTAAGGTATTGGTATAGCGATTATGATCAAGAAAACTGGTCTTCAGAAGATACATTATATCTCTATAATTATTATTCAAAAGCCCGTAATAAAACATATACTTTTGTTACAGCGAACAAAGCTGAATATGCTAAATATACAAATTATTCAGATTTCCGTCCTGCAAAGATAGATCTTAGTGGCTTCAATATTTTGTTTGGAATAAGAATAAAACTCTTTTAATATATCTTTTGAGAACATACCTCACTGTGGATGGCTTTACGGGATATTCTTTAGAGGTTAAAATCCCTCCTATCCATTCCATATCCTTTCTTCTTTGTCTCTGAAATGATAAGAGCTTCTATCCAAAGAAGAGTTCTTTTGGGAGAATTCTTTGGTCTTCTGAAACAGATGAGCATATCATGAATCAATGATAATGGAGGCAGCCCTACCTTGAAAAGTGTTCGCTTCAATAATCTGAAGGCTTCTGCTCTTGTCTTTGGAATTAAAGATCTTTCCTCTCTTCCCTTCCATGGTTTATTATCCTTAGTAGTTCTAATCCCTTCACCCTTATCCCCTTCTTCCTTCTTCATTACCTGGTTCATATCTTTTAATCTGAAAGAGAGCTATTAAAATCAAATTAAAATTGCAGAAAATTTTTTCAATTTAAAAGACTGCTAATTCCAAATAAAAAAAATTATAAAAAAATTGTTTTTTTATTCTTTTTGTGATGATGAACTTCTTTACCCTGAATGAGATCAACAGAATGGAGTAATGGCTCTATAAGTAAATCGATAAGCTCTTCAACTGCTTGAGGGCTTCCTGGAAGGTTTATAATTAAAGTTTTTCCTCTTATTCCCGAGACTCCCCTTGAAAGCATCCCAAATGGCGTTTTCTTCAGACTCTCTGCTCTCAAAGCCTCTGAAATTCCTGGAATCTCCTTCTGTATCGCTCTTTTCGTGGCTTCAGGAGTTACATCTCTGGGAGATATTCCAGTTCCTCCTGTTGTTATTACAATGTCAAAGCCTTCGTGATCGCTTAATTTGATGAGTTCTTCGTAAATAATGTTTTCTTCATCGGGTACGATTTTACAGCCAATTACTGCAGGCTTCATTTTTTCTCTTATTTCATCAAACAAAATCCTTCCACTGAGGTCTACTCTTTCTCCTCTAAAGGATCTATCACTTATCGTTAAAATAAATACTCTCATTTTCTCTGAACCATCCTTATTCTATCTCCTTTTTTGATTTTCCCTCCCTTTGTAATTTTTAAAAAAACTCCCTCCCTTGGCATTATGCAATCTCCTGTCTTATAGAATATGGCACATCTTGTGTGGCATTCTTTCCCTAAAACTGTCACCTCTCCTAAAGCATTTTTTCCGAGTCTTATGAGATCTCCTTTTTTAAAATCTTCAAAAGACAACCCTCTCACAACAATGTTTTCACCAAAATCACCGAAATTTAATTTTAACCCAAGAGATTTCATGTGTTCTATGCTTTTTTCTGTGAGGATTGAAACCTGCCTCTTTTCTGAACCTGCGTGGGCATCTCCCTCGATTCCATAGTCTTTAATTAACCTAACTGATTGAACTTCTTTTTTTCGAGTTCCCTTTCTTTTACTAACACAAATCGCCGAAATTTTTGGCACCATATTTTCAATATCAATTATAATATAAAATTTAAACCCGAATTACGCAAGGTTTATTGCAACCTATTGTAGGGCAAGCCTTTAGGCTTGCTTTATATCACCTAACAAGCAGGGCTAAAGCCCTGCCCTACAAGGGCGTTGACATAGGTTTGCGTAA
>JBFLYD010000024.1 GCA_040756905.1 Acidobacteriota bacterium | reverse complement strand
AACTTCTTTTAGATTCTGCTGAAGTTCATCCAATGTTTCAGCTTGCGTGTGCGCACCAGGAATCCCAGGAACTATTGCAACATAGAAGCCCGTTTCGGAGTCTTTTTCAATATAGCCGATAGCTTTAAACATTTAGCACCTCCTCTTAAGGATTATATCAAATTGCAGGGAAGAATCTCTCCAGAGCATCATAGTGACCTGCTGGTGCGGGCAAACCCCTTGTAAAAATGAATTTTGAAGGTTTGACCCTCCCTCAGACCCTGACGCTCGGTTTCTCCCCATTGCAACTGTCTGCCGTCTACAAAATCGGCAATGACTCCAAATCTGAATACTGCCACCCGCTGCTTCATCTCTTCCGTCATCAAAAAACCTCCTTCTTATTGATGAGGAAGATTTACCAGAACGAATACCTTTATGTCGCCGCAACTATTGGGTGGATTCTTAATAACTTGAAATCATTTGCGTTTTATCCTGCCCTCGCTACCGGTATCCTCCCTTGATGCAGTAGTTCATAAAATCCATCAAGAAAGCCCCCTTCAAAATCCATCCCCAGGTGAGCTTTAATATTCCTGCCCAAGGCCCGAAACCAATGCTGCCGGCGCTGACGACTCAACAGAGCATTTGCTCTCCACACTCCGTCTTTTATACGTTTACAAATAGTGCTCAATATCATCGTTGCCGATGCCTGGTATCGTGGCCAGTATCCAAAAGGTCTCAATGTATAAATACAGCCACAGTCTGCACAGACATATCGCCTTAGCGGCAAGGCCGAGGAGTAGCCGTCATAAAGTTTGTCTTTGAAGCCGTGTCCCCAGATTCTTGTGCTACCACATCTTAGACAGGTAGGCGGGCGAGGAAATGGGAATTTCTTGCCAAGCTCAAATAATTGCTTGATACAAACCATCAAAAAAAGGGACAATAAGCCGTACCATGACCAAGGCGGTGGAGCGCTCTCGTCCATTAAACGTAGCAATGCTCCTACCGCTTTGGGTCCTTTCCCATTTGTCAATCCCATTATTTTAATATGAAAAGCTGGAAAGATGGGTCAGCCTATTTCGATTAAACTGCGGCTAATTTGACTGGCTTAATCCACCAAATAACAACATTAAGCTCGTATGTTATTGGGTTGGGTTTATATACAAAACTTTTTGCATATGTTGTTGAACTGTAATCCATAAAGAAAATTGTGAATAATAAAAGCAATTTTTTAAACATTTTTTAATCTCCTTTTTCCCTGCCCACAGTGAGCAGATAACGTTATTGGCGGAAAAGAAGCCTCTTGGTTTGGAACGGTAGTCTTTTCCGACATGTTAGTTGTCGTTGCGGGCATCGTTAAAATAAATAATTTTTGAGTTTTAACTTTTTTCCTTCACCCTTTAGGCTCTTATCTTCCTCTCGGCAGTTTTATCAATCATTCCAAATCCAATCAGAAAAAATTGTTTGCTGTACAAATTTTTCTTCTACCTTATGAATAATTTTAAAAAGAGGTTTTTCCTTCTGACTACTTTTATGAATGCTTTTACAATCCCACGAGTTGAATATATCTGTTAAATGCTGCTTAACACGATCCTTAAATGGTCTTATATCTTTAGGATCCAAAGGGTCTGGTTCTTTAGGATACCAAAGAGTGCACGCAATTTGTTCTCCTTCCTCTCCTTCCAAACTTAAATCTTTTAATTTGGCATTATAATTTAACTTTTCTCGCCTATGAAAGATCCTTCCCCACTCCTGTATGAAATCGCAATACATCAATAAGTATTCAATAGGGTAATCAAAGAAGTTTATCTTTTTTCTCTTTCCCAAACTCTCAGGTAGCTTTCCCCAAACAGGGAAATTATGGAGAGCCATTGCTAAAGCAGCCTCTCTATAAATATCTCGGTCTAGGGTATCTTTGGGAATTTCTTTTAAAAATAGTAGCGAACTTATAACACCGTGATCGTGATTGTCTAATATCTCAGTTCTGAAAAAATGCGAGATATTTCCGCGATCTTCCTCATTTTGACTGAGCATTTTTGCATAATCTCTTATAAATCTATCATACTGAGGATCCTTTATAAAAGAATCCCAAGAAATATGATAATCTAATGAGAAATACTTCCTAAGCCATTCTTCCAGTTTTTCATAGTAATAGGCAATGTCATGAAACATTGCTGCCAGAAACCAAAGTTTTAAGAGATTCTTTTTCTCTTGTGTTAAATCTGTATACTGTAATTGAGATAACTCATTTTCTATATCAACATTAACATTCAAAGTTTTTAATGCATTACATAGGTTTAGGTTGTTGTATGATAGGTCATCTTGCTGAAAAATACCCTTTACAAATTTTATAAATTTTTCATTTCTTTCTAATTTTCTCTTAATCCCAGACCTGTTAAGATTAATCAGAAAGACCATTTTTTCTACTCCCAATAGAGTAATAATACGGTAGCCTGCAAGAAAGACATGAAACTGATGAAGAAAATGTTCTCGATAGTGAGGAAGGCCACGTAGGGTTCTTTCTTCCTCACGAAAACGCTCAGATAATTTTTTTAACTCTTGAGGAATTTGCAATTCATCTTCATTGCATAATTCGTTAAAGAACTTCTCAACACAACTATAGATATACTCATTTTCATTATCGCGCGTGCCAGATTTTAATACTTCATCCTTAAATGATTTAATCTTATCATGGAGATTTTTATCCCATACATTTTCGTCTCTTAAAATCAAATCTAAAATTTCAATTCCACATTCTCTGACATATTTAGATACCCCTGTGGTCCCAAAATAACCAACTGTTCCATAACGAGGGAAATCGGGCAATTCAATAAAATGTTTAATATTGAAGGCCGATCCAATGACAGGGATTTTTGTTTTGTCTTTTTGATTTTTTAACTCAGCGAACCAATCCTTAACACCTTTTTCACCCTTTTCTGTAGCCTCCTTAAGTTTAACCCCTATCTTTTTTAAATTTTCAACATCGTAAACATCTCTTACATTTTTTATATTTTCTTTCTCAGAATTTAAAATCTCTTTAGCACGTGTACTCATTTCTATTATATCTCCTGAGATGTCGCTAAAGATTATGCCATGTGGTGAGCTGTCTATAATCTCTTTGAATAAATCTTTCTGTCTTTTATTTTCAATACAATATGAGATTATATTTGTCCATCTCCTGAAAGTCTCAATTTCGTAGTCTGAGAAGGTTTGGATATCTACCTTTCCTTCGGAATTTAATTTATTCTCAATGGTGAGAACACCTATAACTTCTTCTCTTTCTCCTTCACTAATTAATAGAGGAGCATGAATAACATTGTAAGATTTGCAATCTGAATTCTTGAAAAAAATCAGGTGACCTTTAAACCGTTTCCAATCTTTGTATTCTTTGACTATTTCTTTGGCCCTTTTCAATATAGGTTCTTGCTCTATATCTTTTTCAGTCACAAACTCCCCTGTTGCCATAGCATAAAAATTAATTCTTCTATCCTGTTTATTATTAGCTTCTGGATAATAGATAATGATTTTCTCCGTAATGGCGCACAGTCTCCTTAAACCATACCTTTCCATAACGGATTCAGATTTTTTAAGAACAACATCAGCATAATCTTCATACAAAGGTGTTG
>JBFLYD010000023.1 GCA_040756905.1 Acidobacteriota bacterium | reverse complement strand
TTTTTCAAATTCTGATTTCATCGAAAAAGTGGCCGGAATAAATCGGAATGGGTGGCCACTTTCAATCAGAATCAGTGGCCGGTTTGAATCGGAATCGATGGCCACTTTGGATCGGAATATACATTAACAATAAATATATTTATTTTTAATAATTTTATCAAAAATTTCTCTAAATTTTATCATTTCTTTCTCACCTTCCAGAGATTATGATTTAAGATGAAAAATTTAGTTGAACAGGGCCAACTTGAAATTTGACTTTAAAATAGAGATGTAATACTTATTCGTAATATTCCTTGACTTTTTTGCATTTGAAAATCGAATTTTTCTTATGCTATATTTAAAAGAAAGTTGAAATAAAGAAAAAATAGGGGATAACTTATAAAATTATAGATTATCAGGTTGTAAAGAGATACGAAGGGATTTTGAAACGATGAAATAGAAAAGGGGTGGAGTTATTTATATATAAATGAGAAAGCTTTTCTATCTTTTCCCAATTACCATTATTCTATTATTTGCTTTTTGTGAACAAAGACAAGGAAGCCCAAGAATAAAAATAGAAAATGGGATTCCAGTAGTTTATAATTCCATAGAGCCTGAACCTATTCCAGGTAAGCCATCTAAAATGATTTTAGAAGAAGAGCTCTCTGTTGGAGTAGAAGAAGGTCAGGAAGAATATATGTTCTCTTTTATACCCGCTTTAGATGTGGATGAAGAAGGAAGAATGTATGTTGTAGATGCAAAAGGAGCTCATATAAGAGTATTTGATAATAGTGGAAAATATCTTCAAACAATTGGAAGAAAGGGAAAAGGACCGGGAGAAATGCTCATGCCCTGGTCGATCCATATAACTCCTCAAAAAGAAATTATGGTTTTAGATTCAATGAATTATAATTTACAATTCTTTTCATTAAAAGGAGACTTCTTAAGGTCATTAAAAATACCCATGGGAATGGTCTTTACTGATCCCAAGGTTGACTCAAAGGGAAATATTATAAACATAGTAAAAACGTATAGTTCCTATAATGAAAAAAATGAATTAATAAAATATAATTTTGAATCCGAAGATGTTGCCCTTTCTACTGATAATGTTATATTTTCATTTTCTCATCCAAAAATTATATATATGAACAGTCCTCGATTTATCTGGCAGTTAATGAAAAATGATAATATTATCTGGGGGTACCCAGAAAAATATGAACTTAATATTCTCAACCCCAAAGGTAAACCTATAAAAAAGATAATTAAAGAGTATAAACCGGCAAGAACAACTCAAAAGATGAAAGATAGTGTTTCTCAGATAAAGAAACGCAGAGGATTGGACATAAAGGTCTCTGAAGAAACCCCAGCTTACAGGAGAATCTTTGTGGATGATGTTGATAGAATTCTTGTACTGACGTGGGAAAAAGCCAAAACAGAAGGGAAAGATTTTGAAGTTGTAGATGTTTTTGATCCTTATGGAATCTATATGACAAAAATTTACCTTCGAACGGGTATAGTTGTTTGTAAGAAAAATAAATTATATACGGTTGAGGAAACAAAAGAGGGATTTTCAGTTGTAAAGCGGTATAATGTGATTTGGAAATAAATAGGAAAATGAGAAGGAAAATAATAATATTTAGACTTTTTGTTGTTTTAATTTTACTTTTTATTTCTTTTTCAAGCTGCTCAAGAGGAAAATCAGGAAAATGGAAGGGTAAAGTTGAATATGAGGGAAAAATAAAAGTTGTAAATAATCCCTCTGAACCTGTTTATGGAGAATTAATACTTGAACTGAAAGAGGTTCTTTCAATTGGGAATCCTGATGAAGAAAATTACTCATTTTACAGACCAAGAAACTTTGAATTAGACGAAAAGGGTAATTTTTATATTCTTGATAGGGGAAACTTCAGGATTCAGGTTTATAATAAAAATGGAAAATATATAAAAACCATAGGGAAAAAAGGTCAGGGACCTGGAGAATTCGAAAGACCTTTTGGAATGAAACTTGATAAAAAAGGAAATATTTATGTAAATGACTTTACTGAAAGAGGTCTTCTTGTTTTTAATAAAGAAGGAAATTATCAAAAAACAATCCCAATAAATTATTTTTTTACAGATTTTAAATTATCTGATGATGGCTCGATTTTCTGCATTATTTCTCAGATGATTGAAAAAGGACGTTATTTGACATTTTCGAAGCTGAATAATGAGGGAAAACTGGATAAGGAGATTTTAAAAATTCCTGAATTCGCAACGACAATCACGTCAGGAACATCAACAATTACGACTATTACATTTCTCCATGCTTTTCGTTTCGATCTACATTTCTATTTTTCTGAATTACAAAATCAATTTATCTATGGAGATTCATCCAAGTATGAACTCTCAGCTATCTCTCCCTCAGGAGAATTAGTATTTAAGTTCAGAAAAGAGGAGAAAGAAATCCCTGTTACATCAGAGGAGAAAAATAAGATATGTGATTCATTCAAACCCCCTCTTTCAAAAGAGGTAAGGGATAAAATTTATTTTCCGCCTTATAGACCGTATTTTTCATCATTTGTCATAGATTCTGAGGGAAGAATCTATGTTTCAAGAATGAAATCTCCTGTAGATGAATCAAAGGAAACTGAATTTGATGTATTCAGCCCTGATGGATATTATCTTTACAAAACAAAACTAAAGCTTTTCCCCAGCATCATAAAAGATGGATACATCTATGCAAGGGTTGAGGATGAAGAAACAGGAGATATATATTTTAAGAAATTTCAAATAAAAAATTATAAATCTATCAGGAAAGAGGTTTAAATATATTTCAAGCTTCAATTTCAGGCTTTTTCTGAGCGCACCCCATAAATATAAAATCCAGATGAAAGAAATTAAATTAATAAATATTAAATTATCTCTCTTTTTGATCATTCTTGGACATTACATGGTACATGAATCTAAAAAAGTCCTGTGATATTACCAGATTCATCGATATCGATTCTTTCTGCAATTGGTGACTTTGGGAGCCCTCTTTTTACAGCTTTAGTGTCCGGCTCTTTTATTTTTGAAAGCTCAATTCCACCATGCATCTTGAGGGCTCTCACTGTAGTAACAAGAATTACGAGGGATGGATTTAAATTTCCATTCTGAAAGATTAATTGATTCAGCAACTTCTCTTATATGCTTTAATTTTGTCTCTCTCAATATTTCAGGATCTGTTTTATAATTCATTTCCATTTATTTTAATAAAAATAGCAAAAAATGAAACACATTTACAAATTATTGCTTCTAAACTATAATTAATTAGACATAATGTTTAGATTATAGAAGGAGGTTAAATGGCATCGAAAAGAAGGGATAAATCTATAAAAGCAGCTGAAATATTTAAGGCAGCATCTAAAGTATTTGTAAGAAGAGGACTGGACGGAGCCACAATTCAGGAAATCGCTAAAGAAGCCGGTGTGGGAAGGGCAACAGTCTATTATCATTTTCCATCGAAAAAAGTTATCCTTAAAGAGATTCTAATCAGCAATCTTGAAAAATTTTTTAAAGATTTTCTTAACTATTCAAAAAAAATCAAAAAAGAAGAAGATATACCGGATTATCTTGTAAGATATTTTATAAATTTTTACAAAAAAGATCCTCTCTTTGCTCAACTATATTTCCTATCTTTCGCTTCCTCAAGAACATTCTGGATAAAAGATATAATAAAAGATTTCTTAGATGTTCATAATAAATGGCTTGAAATCATTGAAAAAGAATTAAAGAAAAAATTCGCCATCTCTGTTCACTCTTTAGCACTTCCTGTAACCTTTGCCCACGGGCTTGGACTTCTCTATCTTTCCTCTAAAAATTTTGATCTAATAAATAATGTTGGCAATGCATTTCTATCAATTCAGAAAAAAGCTAAAATAAAACCAAAAAAGAAATAGAAATTTTAAACGAATAAAGGTATGAAACTAAAAAATTATAGCATAAAAGTATTGTGTTTATTATTTGTTTCAATTCTCATTTCATATCCCTGTCTTTTAAATTCATCCCCTCTCAAACCGATAACAGAATATAAAATTAAAGCAAGACTTTTTCCCGAAAAAAAAGAAATTGAAGGGTTAGAGATTTTAACATGGTTCAATAATTCTGGAGACGAAGTAAAAGACCTTTGGTTTCATCTTTATCTCAATGCATTCAAGAATGAAAAAAGCACTTTCTTCAAAGAATCCTCTTTATTGAAACATGAAAGAGAAATATCTCCAAATCAAAATGGCTGGACTGAGATTAAATCCCTAAAAATTGTTGATGGTGATGATCTTACTAACAAAATCAAGTTTATAAGCCCTGATGATGGTAACCCTGAGGATATGACAGTGTTTAAAGTTGAATTAAATAAACCAATTCTTCCTTACTCAAGTATTCAACTTGAAATAAAGTTTATATCAAAACTTCCTAAAATTATAGCAAGGGCTGGATTTTATGAAGATTTTTTTATGGTAAGCCAATGGTTTCCGAAAATTGGCGTGTGGGAAGAAAAAGGATTCCGTGGAAGAAAAGAAAGCGGATGGAACTGCCATCAGTACCATCGAAATTCTGAATTTTATTCTGATTTTGGAGATTATACAGTTCAGATAACAATTCCAAAAAACTATAAACTTGCTGCTTCAGGGAAAAAGATAGGAGAATTTGAGGAATCAGAAAACACCAGAACTTTTATCTTTTCAGAAAAATACATCCATGATTTTGCATGGGCTTGTTCTCCTGAATTTATCGAGATAAAAGAAAATTTTAACCCCAAAAAAGATCTCTCAAAAAAAGATATAATTGAGACTAAAGAAAAATTTCAGTTTGTAGAATCTTTAAACCCGGTAAAAATTTTACTTTACTTACTACCAGAACATATCCCGATGAAACAAAGATACATAACTTCAATTAAAAATTCTTTAAAATACTTAGGTTTATGGTATGGAAGATATCCCTATGAATTTATAACAGCTGTTGATGCGCCCATAAAGTCAAAAGCAGGAGGTATGGAATATCCTACTCTGGTAACCGTGGAAACACAATGGAGTCACCCTGAGAAGATGTTATCTCCTGAAGGAGTAACCATCCATGAACTCGGACATCAATACTGGTATGGAATCGTTGCAAACAATGAATTTGAGGAAGCATGGCTTGATGAAGGCATAAATACATATTCCACAACAAAAATTTTAGACAAAGTATATGGAGACCAATATTCATATATGTTGATAGAAGGAATTCCACTAAGAGGTTTAAATATCCTGGGATTAACACCCTTTTTTGGGTCATTTTATGAAGATTTCAAAATATCGGGATTTCTGAGGAATAAATCCGGATATCTTGTTTCTCCGGATAAAGACCCTGTGATAAAAAATTCGTGGGAATTTTTAGATAATTTCTCTTACAGGGCCAATTCATACCGAAAAAGTGCTTTAGTGTTATTAATGATGGAAAATATCTATGGTGAAAGATACGTTATGAAATTTATAAAAAATTATTATAAAAAATACAGATTTAAACATCCCTGTTCAGAAGATTTTATTAGAATGGCTGAGGAGAGCATTGGAAACAATGCAAGAAAATACCTTGAATTATTGTTAAACACGACTGGTGTTTTAGACTACGGGGTAAAAGAGGCTATTTCAAGCACTTTTTATTCATATGTAATTGTGGAAAGAAAAGGAGAGATACCAATCCCTGTCGATATTCTTTTTAAATTTGAAGATGGGTCTTCAACTGTTAAGAAATGGGATGGAATGGAAAAGTGGAAAAAATTTGAATTCTATAAAAAAAGTAGTTTAAGCGAAATAATTATTGATCCCGAAAAAAAGCTCATCATTGATATAAACTCTATAAATAATTCATTAAAACTCAAAGGAAAAAAACTATCATTCAATAAATTTCTAATAAGATTTATCTTCTGGATTCAAAATTTTCTCCATTCATTAATTTTTCTGGTATAAAATATAATGAAAAAAGTAGATTCGGAAATAATAAGTGATGTTAATTCTCTTCTTGAGATATTAATCAGCGGAAAGAGGGATTTTAATAAAATTCTCATTCAAAAAGGAAAAAGGGGAGAAAAATTAAATAAAATTATCAAAGAGGCAAGAAATCGCCGAATACCATTTCAATTCGTCGATAGATACATTTTGAATAAAATTGTAAAGGAAAATAAAGGGGTAGCAGCCTTTGTTTCTCCTGTAAAATATTCTGACTTTATGGAAGTTTTAGAAAGTTCAACAAATCCTTTGTTTGTTATTCTCAATGGGATAGAAGACCCAAGAAATTTTGGCGCAATAATAAGAACCTCAGAAGCATGTGGGGTTGAAGGTATAATTGTTCGAGAGAGAAGATCAAGTGGAATTACTCCTTCAGTCTATGCTTCATCCTCAGGTGCAGTGGAATTTGTTAAAATTATAAGAGTTAACAACATAGGAAGAGCTATAGAGGAGTTAAAATTTCGCAGGATAAAAGTTGTCGGAGCAGATAAGGAAGGAGAAGACTACTGGTTTAAATTTGATTATACTAACCCTGTGGCAATTGTATTTGGTTCGGAGGGAAAAGGAATTACAAGAATTGTGAAAGAGAAATGTGATAAAATATTATCTATCCCAATGGCAGGAAGAGTTAATTCATTGAATGTATCAGTTGCAGCTGGAATTTTTCTTTATGAAATATTCAGGCAGAGAAAGCTGAAAAAATCTTAAAGAATAAGATCTTGTATGAGAATGAAAAATTTTCTTAGAATTTCTTTATCGATCTTATTACTAACCTCAATTTTTCATTTATACGGAGATGAAAAAATAATTGAAAATTTAAGACTATCCCTTCAGAATAAAGACATATCTTCGTATCTAAATTTATTCGTGGAAGATAAGATTGAACAGGAAAAAAAGTGGATAAATGAATTGATTGAAAATTTTGATTTCACTGAGGTGATCTTTTCAATATCTTTACTCAAATCTGAAAATAAATCGAAATTATATTCGATTAATGCAATGTTCCAAAACGATTTCTCAGCCCATATCCATGTCTGGAGATTAAAAATAATTGAGGAAAAGATTGCTGAAAAAGAAATTAAGAGGACATTTTCTGGCTTGTACAGAATTTCAATTCCTTCTAAAAAAATTGAAAACGCAGAAGTAATAGAAATCACTCACGAAGATATCAATGTGACATTTAAAAAAGCGATATTATTCTGGGATAATCTTCCTTCCAATCACACAGCACTCCTAATCTATGGAGATGGCAACATGACTTTTTCTCCTTCAAAATCTCAGGAAAGACATCAGACCTTTCTTTTCTTTAAGAAAGAAACTTTAAATACATCCATAAACTGGGCTTACATAAGATTTCCTCCTTACTTTCTAAATGAAAAAATAAAAATAAAAGACTCTCAACCTTTTACACCATCAGAACAAATCCTGAAAAGAGCCTTGCGGGTTTTTCAATCTCTTTATCCAAACTCTTTCACGACCATAAATTCAATTACAAATGAATATCTTTCATACATTCCAACCTCCAATGATTTCACCCTCGATACATTGGGAAGCCCTCTAGGGAATTTTACATACCTTTTCAGCTCTTTTCAGGAAGAAAATATAGTTTTTTACGAAAGGGAAAAACACAAAATTCTTTGCTCATATTCTCCGGGAGATGAGAAGATTATGATTCTTTTCGATACGGAGAAGAAAAAAGATATTCTTCATTATGACATTGATCTGAAGTTTAATCCTGAAAATAAATTTATTAATTCAAGAATAAAGATAATTATAAAATCTCTTGAGGATGAATTTTCAAATATATCCTTAAAATTAAACAATTCTTTAAACATCCTGAAAGTGGCAGATAGTGATGGAAGAGAACTTTTTTTTACGAGGGACAGAAAAAGAGACACTGTTTATATCTATTTTGCTAAACAATATGAAAAAGATGAACTTGTTTATCTTGATTTCTGGTTAAGAGGAAAATTAGAGACTGAAAAAGAACTTGTCGATATAATACAATTAGACGAATTTTGGGACTATGATGAAAATATTTATCTGTACAGTCATTATTCCCTATGGTACCCTTCATCTTCAGACTGGGATTATTTTACAGCTGAAATAAAAATATCTCTACCATCTGGATACAAATGTATTTCCAACGGAAAATTAATTAAAACCGATCAAAATGTTTATTTCTGGGAATGCAAGAAACCTCTAAAATATTTAACATTTGTGGTGGGAAAGCTGAATAAATATATTGAATTCAATCTGAACGGAATTCCTGTGGAAGTCTACTCTTCCTATCAAAGCCCTTTTCCAAAAAAAATTAGTCAAAATACATTAATGGAAATACTAAATTTTTATATAGAAAAATTCGGGAATTTTCCTTATGAAAAATTATCCATCATTGAAAAATCACAAAAAGAGATGGGTGGTCATAGTCCAGCCTCGATCGTAATAATAAATAGATCAAATGATCGAAAGCTATTAAAGATTAAAGATAATCCAGTTAATGTTCCTCATTTAGATGAATATTTCTTAGCCCATGAAATAGCTCATCAATGGTGGGGAGCATGCATAACGGGTAAATCATACAAAGACCTATGGATAACGGAAGGCCTGGCTCAGTTTTCATCTTTAATGTTTCATAAAAAAAAATACGGCGAAAAAATTTTTTCAGACACATTGAAGAAATTCTCCCAGTGGACAAGAAAAAAAACAACATCAGGGCCTGTATTTTTGGGTCCAAGGATAGGTCATTACAATGATGACTCAGAAGCTTTTCTTTCAATTATATATGATAAATCCGCTCTCTCTCTAAATATGCTAAATGATCTTCTGGGAAATGAAATGTTTTATAAAATTTTAAGAGAATTTTTGTCTACATTCCAGTTCAGCGAAGTTTCAACAAGAAATTTTCAGAATATGTTCGAAAAAATCTCAAATGTAAATTTAGAGCAATTTTTCAATTTATGGATTAAAGATTTTATCCTTCCTAATATCCAGATTGTATGGAATCAATCTTTTAAAGACTCTAAATCGTCTCTAAATATCTGGGTTTCACAGAAAGGAAAGGACAAATTTACTTTTCCCTTGAAACTCAGATGGAAAGAAGGAAATAAAATCATCTATAAGATATTTAAAATAGAAAATTTTAATGAAATCTTTAATTTAGAGACATCAGATAAAATTAAAAAATTAGAGATTAATCATGACAATTCTCTACCAGCGTACATAAGAATAAGCAAAGGAGCTATTCCTTCTTCTCTCCTATGAGGTCAACCATTTTCTGCGCCATATATTGACGAACATCTTAATACTTAAGGGAGAATAAATTTTAAACATAAAAGAGTGAGCAGGAAGGGTGGCGGAGAAAAAGGGGAAATAAAGCATGTTTTCGTAGTCACCCTTCCTGGTCATTTTTACTTTTTTAATGCGAGGAGATCTGAGCGAAGGGGATGGTTAACCTCTCTAAGAAAGTAGTATTAAAGTTTGAATCTTCTTATCATTTCATTCAGAGTTGTAGGTTTAATTTTTAATAATTCCGCAGCTTTTTTCTGAACTCCATTAGCTTTTTTTAAGGCATTTAAAATCAACTCTTTTTGATATTCATACACCATTTCCTTAAATGAGAAAGAATCCTCATTCATTTCAACTTCATTTGATTCTTCTTTTCTAAAATAGGATGAGCTCTCTCTTTCAATCTTATTCAATAAACCCTGATGGATGGCTTCTAAAGGGTTATAATTTACAATGGGATCAGGAATATCTTCTTTTGTGATAATTTTTGATCTTGTAAGGACTACAGCCCTCTCAATCACATGTTCAAGCTCCCTCACATTTCCAGGCCACCAATAATCCATAAAAATTCCCATCACATCATCATCAATTCCGTGAATTTCTTTGTTATTCTCTTTTGAATATTTTTCTATGAAGTAGTTAACTAAAAGAGGAATGTCAGTCTTCCTTTCCCGTAATGGCGGTAAATCAATTTTTATAACATTCAACCTGTAAAACAAGTCCTCTCTGAACCTTCCTTTTTCTACTGTTTTTTTTAAATCAACATTTGTTGCTGCAATTATCCTTGCATCAACTTTTATTACCTCTGTTCCACCAAGTCTCATAAATTCTTTTTCCTGAATAACTCTTAATAGTTTCGCCTGGGTCTCCAGATTAATGGTAGCAATCTCATCAAAAAAAATTGAGCCATTGTTCGCTATTTCAAAAAGCCCTTTCTTATCAGCTATTGCACCGGTAAACGATCCTTTTACGTGCCCGAACAGATTACTCTCAAGAAGGTCTGGGGGAAGGCTTCCTGAATTTACAACAACAAAAGGGTATTTTGCTCTTAATGAATTTAAATGGATAGCTTTTGCTACAAGCTCTTTTCCAGTTCCACTCTCTCCCTGTATCAGTATCGTAGCTTTTGTAGATGCTACAGACTGAATGAGATCAAAAATTTTTTGCATTGATGAAGATTTTCCAATTATATCATTAAAACTGTATTTCTTTTTTAATTCTTCTTTTAATCGGATATTTTCTACTTCTAATCTTCTTTTTTCCAATCCTTTTTCGATAAGAATTAACAATTCTTCATTTTTAAATGGTTTCTGAATGTAATCATATGCTCCTAATTTCATCGATTTAATAGCTGATTCAATCGAGGCATAAGCGGTCATTATTATTACAATTAAATGAGGATCAATCTTTCTAAGTTTTTCCAATATTCTTATTCCATCACTTCCAGGGATCATCAAATCGAGTAACACCACATCGAAATAGCTCCTTTTGTGTTTTTCAAACGCCTCTTTCTCAGTCTTTGATATTTCTATTTCATATCCCTCTGATTTTAGAATTCTCTCAAGGATTTCATTTATAATGGGCTCATCATCGACGATATGAATTTTACCTTTATAAGCCATTTTTGCTCTCACCCTCAAAATCTTCATAATTCAACAATTTCTTATTCTCGATAGGAAGCTCTATTGTAAAAGTTGTTCCTTTTCCTTCTTCACTCTGGACTTCTATATCTCCCCCATGTTCTTTAATAATTCCATAACTAATAGAAAGACCAAGTCCTGTTCCTTTTCCAAATCCTTTAGTTGTAAAAAACGGATCAAATATTCTAGGAAGATGTTCTTTTTTTATGCCGATTCCAGTATCCTGAATCCTGATAATTGCATTACCCTTTGTTTCTTGTATATCTATACTTAAAACCCCTCCCTTACTCATCGCATCTATGGCATTTGAAATAATATTTAAAAATACCTGTTGTAATTTATCTCTATCGCCCCAAACCATGAGGGATTCTTTCAAAGCTAAATTCAGATCTATTCTTGATTTTTTTATTTTATAATCAAGGAGAGAAATAATATCAGAAATCATCTCTTCAAGTTTAATCTTCTGGACAGAAGGCCTCCCCTGCCGAGAAAAACTTAGGAGGCTCTTGACAATTCTCCCAACCCTTTCTGTTTGGGATTCAATCTTTTTAAGGATCTCTGGTAATTTCTCATCCTCTGAAGGTGTTTTTAAAAGATATTGAATATAGCTGGAAATTCCAGTTAGGGGAGTATTTATTTCATGCGCAATGCCTGCTGCTAATAATCCTATGGAGGCAAGTCTTTCAGAAGTGATAAGCTGCTGTTGAATAGTTATTTTATCAGTTATATCCTCAAACATGAAAATTGTTCCCATATACACATCGTCTTCTCCCAAAAAAGAAGACCTTGAAACATCGAACAATCTTCTTTCACCAGTAGGAAGATTTAAACCTATTCTATTGAGGAATAAATAATAGTCTTTCTTTACCTGGGTGAATAAAGAACTGTATATGTTGGATTCTATAATATCTTTAATGTTTTTGCCGATTACATCCTCTCTCTTTTTTCCAAAAATTACCTCAGAGAATTTATTCCAACCAATTATATTTTCATTCTTATCCACCACAACCACACCTGCTTTGAGGCTTTCGATTATTCTTTCGTTAAAGTCTTTAAGTCTCTGCAAATCCTTTATTTTATTTTCTAACTCTTTCCATAGCTTTGCATTTTCAATTGATAGAGAGGCTGAAAGTTGAATTGTTTTCATAATTTCCCAATCCTCGCTGTTCAAAAATTTACCATCGATTTTCTTTCCCATCCCGATAAAACCTATAATATTTCCATCTGACCTGAGAGGCATAAACTGAAACATTCTTGAATCTTTCAAAAATTCTATATCTTCAGGGAATTTCTCCGCAGCTTCTTTTAAAGAATATACATAAAAATATTCATCACTCTTTAATTTATTTAGAAATCTATTGGAAAAGTTATAATCTCTATTTGAGAAAATCTCTCCCTTTTCTGACAATAATGTAAAAGAATTAACATCGTTTTTAGCAAGAAATATACCGAGTCTATCAACAGAGACAACCTTATTTATAGCTTCAATAATTGAATTGGAAAGCTCATCCAAATTCCTAAGAGAAAAGTTCCTTATCTTTGATAAAACTTTTTTTCTTTCGAAAAATTCCTTTTTGAAAAAAACCCTGTTAAAAAAATATGAAATAAAATTTTTCAAAGGAAAATAAAGCGTTGCTCCCAGAATTATTGCTAACACCCCAAGAATAAAATAAGAATACTTATCATCCTTGAAAATTTCTGTTTTATAACTCAAATATATATATATAAAAAACAAAAGAATAAAACTCAGAAAATAATTAATTGATTTTTTAACTAATACTTCTATGTCCATTATTCTCCATTTTTTAATAGCGTAAACAAATGAAACAGGTACTAAAATCTGAAATAAAACTGTGAATTCCTGAACTCTTGAAGGATGGACATCCATCGAAAAAGGAATTAAATAAAAAAGTATAAATGGAACAATCCCAAGGGATAAACCCAGTAATATCCATTTTATCTGGTTCTTAATAATTAAATCCCTTGCTTTAATAAATGAATTATACATTACAAACAATGGGATGAGCACTAAAAAACCAAAAAAGAATATATTTATTTTGCTTAATCCAGAAATTATTAAAGAAATATCTTTCACTTTTAACTGGAAAGATACATTATGTATGATATAAAAATTTATCATTATTAGGAATATTGAAGGAAAGTACAATAAAAATTGATAAAAAGGCTTATTCTTTAAAAAATGTTTCCTCTCTGGAAAAATTAAAGCAAAATTTAAAAATGCTGCAGGAAATAGAATAAAACTAAATCTATCTGTCCAAAAAAAAATCCAGTCTAATGTATTGAATTTACCGGTTGCAGAAAAACTATAAAATCCAAAAAGCAAAAACATCAAAAAGAAAAAATAATAATACTGGTTGTTTTTCTCCTTCTCTTCATAAACAATAAAAGAAACAATGAAAGAAAAAATCCCGAGAAAAGCTAAATAAAAATACAGCAAGTCAGTCCTGCTTGATATCAATTTGATTTTTGCTACTAGTCTTTCATTGTTTTTTTCTAACTCGTAGTAGAGTTCTTCTCCGATTCTGTTACCCCATAAAATTTTAAATAAATCTGCTCTTTTTTTAACTTTAATTCCATTAATCGATAATAATCTTACTCCCTTTTCTAGAATTAAATCTTTATTAATTTTACTGGTCTCTACCCCTCGAAGGAAAAGGCCACTTGGCTTTTCTTCCCAGATTAGGCCATCAGAAGGCTCTTTCCATTGAATCTTATGTATGATGTTTATTAGCGAAAGGGACAAAAATAAAGCCAAACCTATGAAAAATATCTTCTTCATTTCAAAAAGTTTGTATCAATTTCCATGCCATTTTTTAATTTTTTTTATTAAAGACCATTCTTCATTGTTCCAATCAATTTTTTAAATCCAAAATTCAATTATTTGGATTAAAAATCCAAAAAAATATTTTAAAAATTAAATTCTATTCCGCCTAAAATTTTTATCGGAAATGGAATTATCACCCATATCTCATCATAATCATTCTTTCCCAAACTAAATCTTAAATTTTCTGTTATATTTCTCAGATCCAGAAATACTGTCCAGTGCCCTCCAAAATTTAAGTAAGGAATCCCCTGAGTTAAAGAAATTCTTGATTTGTAATATGGATAAATCAAAAGTCCTCTTACTGGTACAGATGACATCCATTTATAATCTACATTAAAAATTGTGTTTATAAAAGGTATCCTTGCCTCTATAAAAGAAGAAAGGATTGAAACATAACTCCTTTGAAATGCTTTACCCGCATAAACATCCTCGATAGAAAATTTCTTTGCATCAATTAGAGAGATAGTATCCATTAATTTATAAGATATGTTACTTTTTATGAAAGGATTTATTTCTTTATAAAAAGATACATTGAATCCCTTTTCTTCATTGTTACTCTGATTCAATATCAGATAAGAAACTTCAGGTAAAAATACATTATTAGCCCTCTCAACTGGAAATTTCAATAGAGGATTGTTAACGTTCTCATAATAAAATAAAAATGTTATAAGGCCATTGGAACCAATTTCTCTTTCTAAATTCAAAGAATATCTTAGAACATTCTCGGGTTCATATCCATGGAAAATGAATTCCTTTGAAAATTCATCAAAAATTAAATTTTCGTTATTAAATATTTCCTCACCAGGAAAATTCCAGTCAATGGAAAACCCGCCTAAGAACCTCCATTTTGGAAGAAATTCCCAGCTGATATAAACATCAGGGCTTAAAAAATTTGAGTGAATTGAAAAATATTCGTTATAGTCATATTTTAATCTTACAATAAGATTCAAATTGGAGTTAAAGGCCCAATTCTCAGCTAACAACAAAGATCCAGTAAAATCACTAAGAAGATTTCTTTGATTAAGGCCGGTTAGAGATTTACCTTTATATCCGAGTATGAAATCTAAATTATGTCCATTAAAATTTTTTAAGCTAACACCCCCTGATAATCTAAATATATAATGAGTGGATGAATATATCTGGGAATTAATGCTCCAGCTAATGTTTTCTCCTCTTTTTCCACTAAAAATAAAATTACTGATTTTTTCTGACTCTGAATTATGGAAATTACCAATTCCACTTACATAATAGGGGGAAACAATCATTCTTATTCTGGTATTAAAAACCTCAGGAAGATAATTCTTTTTAAATTTCTCCTTTGAACCAAAAAAGCTTTCCTTCTTTTTATCGAGAATATTTTTTCTATTTGCTCTTAAAACCCATTTTAAATTTTCCTTAGCCTTTTCCTTTTCTTTTTCCTCTTCAATCAATTTTTTAAATCCTAATGGTGTTTCCTGGCTATACGCGATGCTTAAAAAATCAAATTTTGGTTTCTTTGTAGGAACTTTTTCAGCATATACGGTAGGAGATATTTCATCATCTGAAACAATCGGTAAATTAAAAATCAAAATAATAAATCCTATAAATATTATCTTTTTCATTTTATCTATTTTTTATATCTTTTTTTTCTCCTTGTCAACAACTATTTTATTATCCATGACATAAATTTTTCAAATTTTTACCTACCACAAGAATTTAATTTCTTCCTTTTTAGGCTCCAAATTTTTTAAGCTTTAAGGCATTTGCAAGGAGAAGGCGCATGACATCCTTTGAATAAAATCTTCCCAGGATTCCTTTTGCGCACTCCCTTTCAGTAAACCTTTTTATTTCGTCCCTAATTTCATAAGGAGAATAAAGCAAAAATGGGTTAGGATGCCATGAGTGAGCTTTCATAGAAGATGGGGTTGAATGATCAGAAGTTACGGCAAATACATCTGGATTTAATTTTAGTATTTCAGGGATAAATTTATCCAGCTTTTCTATCATCTTAACTTTTTCCTTAAAATCTCCATCCTCTCCAAAGCTATCTGTCTTTTTTATGTGAATGTAAAAAAAATCATAGTTTTTCCAATTGTTTTCCAAGCATTCAAAAATCTCCCCAATCTCAGCTCCTACATCGAGAATCTTCATCCCAACAATCTGAGCCAATCCTCTGTACATAGGATACTGAGCAATCGCAGCTGGATTCAGTTTGAAAAGCTCACCCATACTGGGAATATCAGGATGTTTAGAAAAGCCTCTCAACAGAACTGAATTTGCGGGGAAATATTTCTCCAGGTTTTCATTTGCCATGTTGATGAACTTATTGACAACAATCTCTGTATTTTTTGCTTCTTTTACCAAAGCGGACGCATATTTCAATGGTAAGCCATCCTTCTGAGGATCTGCATCTGACAACTCATCCCTTAGATTATCTCCTTTTAAAAGCACCACAAATCTATGCTCTTTTCCTGGAAAAATCTCTACTTTAACATCATCAATTTGTCTTATCCTATCAGAAAGGTATTTACATATTTCTATGTTTTTTTCAGTTGAAATCCTTCCTGCCCTTCGGTCCACAATGATTCCTTTTTCATTTATAGTAGCAAAATTTCCCCGAACAGCCAGATCATTTTTTTCAACTAAAATACCAATTCCCAGGGCTTCTAAAATTCCTCTTCCTATGTGGTATTTCAATGGGTCGTATCCAAAAATAGCCAGATGAGCTGGACCAGAGCCAGGGGTTATTCCTATTTCTACTGGAATTATTGTTCCACATGAGCTCATTTCAGCAAGTTTATCCAAATTTGGTTTGTGAGCAGATTCAAGCTCAGTAGCACCATTCAAAGGAATTCCTCCAACACCATCGATGATCAAAAGAACAATTTTTTTATCATTTTTAATTGACAACTCCCTCAATAATTCTTCATTTTCCATATTCCCTCCTTTCCAAAAATAAAATAAAAAATATGTATATTTGTCAAATAAAAAGATCTATTTGTGTAACTCTGGTTGAATATTGTGGTAAATCTTTTTATAATAAGTTTGAAGAATCCCCGCTATAAATGGTGGGGATTCTTCGACGGAAAGGTATTTTATCATTAATATTGCTCGCCTTGACCCGCCCCTGAAGGAGCGGGATTGGGGCGAGCCTTCCGTTCAATATTTGTTTCAGGAGAGGAGAAAACATAATGGAAAAAATAAAATTCTTTCCCGTGGGAGAGAAAGAAGTAACAAGGGCAATAACTGAGAGCTTTCTTAAACAATTTACAGAATATGTTGAAAGTGATGTCATTATTGTAGGAGGAGGTCCCTCGGGTCTCATGGCCGGTAAGGAGCTTTCCTCCCGGAAAATTAAAGTGCTAATAATTGAAAGAAATAACTATCTTGGTGGAGGATTCTGGATTGGTGGATACCTAATGAATAAAGTTACTGTAAGGGCACCTGGCGAGGAAATTCTCAAAGCACTGGGAATTCCTTTTGATAAAGCTTCTGAAGGGCTGTATGTGGCAGATGGCCCCCATGCTTGTTCAAAACTAATCGCTTCTACCTGCGATGCAGGAGTTAAATTTGCCAATATGACAATATTTGATGACATTATTCTAAAAGAAAATGGGAAGGTTGGTGGAGTCGTGGTAAACTGGACACCTATTACTGCTCTTCCGAGAGAAATAACATGCGTTGACCCTGTAGGTCTTGAAGCAAAAATAGTTGTTGATGCCTCAGGTCACGATGCTGTGGTAGTAAAAAAATTAGAAGAGAGGGGATTCTTCAAAACAAAAGGGTTCGGAGCCATGTGGGTAGAAAGATCAGAAGACCTTGTAGTAGAACATACAGGCGAAGCCTATCCAGGACTTGTAGTATGTGGAATGGCGGTAACCACCACTTATGGGTTACCAAGAATGGGTCCCACTTTTGGAGCCATGCTTCTCTCTGGAAAAAGATGCGCTGAGATGATAATGGAAATTTTAGAAAAAGGATGATAAATGATATTATCCTGAATCCGAAATTTATAATCCTCTACGATGAGAAAAGTTGTAAAGAATTCAATATTGAAGAGATATTTCAGTATCTAAAAAGAAAAACGTCAAAATCTATAGAAAAAAGACCAGATTTTTTCGATAACATTCTTTCCAAAAATTTCCAATCAAAAAAAGAAAATATGATTGATTTTCTCTCTAAAAAAATGGCAAGTCTGAGGGTTTCAAACATTGAAAGACTTCATGAAGAAACTGAGCCTCTTCTTCAAGAAATCAGATTTGAGATAAAAAATATAAAAGAAACATCTAAAAAAATTTCAGGGTTGCTTTATGAGGGGTTTAAACTTCAATCTTTTTTCCATGAACTTATCCCTGAAAAAGAGAGAAATCTTAACTATCTCCATGTGATTTTTACAAACCAGCTTATAGTAACATGGGACTACAGGGATAGAAGATATCATTTGAGAACAAGTGTTTATGGTTTCCCTTCGATAATCTCGCTGACAGGCATCGTGGAAGCGCCCGCAAAGCCAAGAGAATATTATATCTTAAAGCAGGCATTGTACAACGAAGACAGGATGAAAGAATTAAAAGAAAGGTTTAAAGGCAGATTCATTGATTATGGAGATCCTGCTATCAATGAAATAGTAAAAGGATATGTGATGCAAGCGTTATTCTATTATCTCTTAGGAAACCCCTTCTGTAAAAATAGACATTGCAGGCTATTCAATGCTCACTGGCAGGAAGAAATGATAGAATGTCAATTGAAATCTCCTACGGAATTTTGCTCATTTCATGAGAAAATTTTAAATCATTTTTAAATTCTATGTTTAAATTATCAAAAATATCTGATAAAATTTCTTTTGAAAGACATTTCTGAGAAAATCTGATGGAAAAGATTATAATTTTAGATTTTGGATCTCAATATACACAACTTATTGCTCGAAAAATAAGAGAATTAGGAGTCTATTCTGAAATCCATAGATATGACCTATCACTCAGTAAAATAAAAACAGAAAATCCCAGAGCAATAATTCTCTCCGGAGGCCCAAGCAGTGTATGGGAAAAGGATTCTCCAAAAATATCTAAAGAAGTTTTCAACTTAGAAATCCCTGTTTTCGGAATATGTTATGGTCTTCAACTTATATCACACCTGTTAGGAGGTAAGGTAGTAAAGGCAAAAAAAAGAGAATATGGTTTCGCCGAACTTTTTGTAAAAGATTTTGATGGACTTTTTAAAGATTTACCGGAAAAATCTCAGGTGTGGATGAGTCATGGAGATGAAGTATATGAACTTCCTGATGAATTTAAAATAACTGCCTCCACTGAAAATTCAAGAGTTGCCGCAATTGAAAACAGAAAAAAATATATCTATGGCGTCCAGTTTCATCCTGAAGTTGTCCATACCCAGCAGGGTAAAAAAATCCTCCAGAATTTTATATTCAATATCTGTCATATATCTCCATCATGGAGTATAGAATCATTCATAGAGGATTCAATTAAAAAAATAAGAAATACGGTCAAACAGGAAAAAGTATTATGCGCTTTAAGCGGTGGGGTTGATTCAACAGTCACAGCTATGTTGATTAATAAAGCTGTAGATAAAAGTCTTATCTCCATATTTGTAAACACGGGATTTTTAAGAAAAGGAGAATTTGAGTATTTTTTGGATACATTTAGAAATTTAAAATTGAAAGTCATTGGAGTAGATGCTTCAAGAAAATTTCTCGAGGCATTGAGGGGAATAGTAAATCCTGAAAAAAAGCGAAAAATTATAGGAAAGTTATTCATCGATATTTTCAAAGATTCGGCAAAAAATATGGGCGGTATTAAATTTTTTGCCCAAGGAACGACTTACCCCGATGTGATTGAGAGCTCATCAGTCAAAGGACCTTCCGCAGTAATAAAAAGCCATCACAATGTAGGAGGACTTCCTAAAAATATCGGTTTTAAATTGCTCGAGCCTCTAAAAGAATTATTCAAAGATGAGGTAAGAGAGATAGGAAGAAAATTAGGGATTGATGAAGAAATAATTTCAAGACATCCTTTTCCAGGCCCTGGACTTGCTGTTAGAATTGTCGGGAAAATCACCCCTGAAAGGTTAAGAATTTTAAGGGAAGTCGACGAAATTCTCTTAGAGGAAATAAAAAAATCAAATATCTACAATAATCTCTGGCAGGCATTTTCAGTACTTCTCCCTGTTAGATCAGTAGGAGTAATGGGAGATCAGAGAACTTACCAACAGGCGGTTGTTCTTAGAATGGTAGAAAGCATTGACGGGATGACTGCTAACTGGTATAGAATCGATTATCCCCTTCTTTCAAAAATTTCTTCAAGAATAGTTAACGAGGTAAAAGGTGTAAATCGAGTACTCTATGATATAACAACAAAACCTCCAGGAACGATAGAATGGGAATGATGAAGAAAAGAAGCTCCATATGATGGAAAAAGAAAATATAGGATAACATAAAGATGCAGAAGCCATTTGTTCACTTACACAACCATTCAGAATATTCAATACTGGATGGTGCAATAAAAATTGATTCATTGGTAGAAGCTGCTGCTAAATACCACATGCCTGCAGTAGCAATTACAGACCACGGAAACATATTCGGAACAGTATCTTTCTATCATAAGGCTTTAGAAAAAAATATTAAACCAATAATAGGGGCTGAAGTTTACATAGCTCCATCTTCTCGATTTGAAAAAAAAGGAAAAGAGGAAGAAGTCACCTCTTATCATCTCATATTACTCGTCAAGAATGAAAAAGGTTATAAAAACCTTGTTAACTTGTTAACAAAATCGTATCTTGAAGGATTCTACTATAAGCCAAGAATCGATAAGGAACTCCTTCAGGAATGTAGTGAAGGATTAATAGGCTTATCCTCTTGCTTAAAGGGAGAAATACCCTCCCTTTTGATAAAAGACCTTATACCTGAAGCAACAAGAACTGCAGGAGAATATAAAGAAATATTTAGTAAAGAAAATTTCTTCTTAGAGCTCCAATACCATAATCTTCCTGAACAGAAAAAAATTAATCCTCTACTCGTAGAAATTGCCAAAAATCTTGATATTCCTCTTGTTGTGACAAATGATATTCACTACTTAAAAAAATCTGATGCTCAATCTCAAGATGTCCTATTGTGTATTCAAACAAATAAAAAAATTAGTGATCAGGATAGGCTAAAATTTGGAAGCGATGAATTCTATTTCAAGTCCACCGAGGAGATGTATAGACTTTTTGGCGACTATCCAGATGCCCTAAATAATACCTTAACTATTGCAGGTATGTGTGATTTCGGGTTTCCAAAAAAAGGATATTTTCTCCCAAAATTTAAGACCCCTGATTTAATTGAAGAAGATGAATACTTTGAGAAAGTGGTAAAAGAAAATTTTGAAAAAAGAATAAGCCTTTTAAAAGAAAGAAAAAAAGATTTTAATCAAGGAGCTTATCAGGAAAGACTCCAGTATGAATTAAACCTAATCAAAAAGATGGGCTTTTCTGGATATTTTCTGATTGTATGGGATATAATCCAATTTGCAAAAAAGAAGAAGATCCCGGTAGGCCCTGGCAGAGGCTCTGTAGTAAGTTCTCTTGTCGCATACGCCCTTGAGATTACAGATATCGATCCGATTGAATATAACCTCCTTTTTGAAAGATTTCTTAACCCGGAAAGAATTTCAATGCCAGACATAGATATGGATTTCTGCGGGAGAAGAAGACAGGAGATAATCGACTATGTTAGAGAAAAATATGGGAAGGAAAATGTTGCTCAAATTATCACCTTTGGAACAATGGCAGCAAGAGCAGTTGTAAGAGATGTGGGAAGGGTAATGGAGGTTCCCCTTGCAGAAGTAGATAGAATTGCTAAAATGATTCCCTTTGGAAATACTTCAATCGATGAAGCTATAAATTCGACCCAGGAATTGAAGAATAAAATAGAAAGTGATTCCAGGTTTATCAACATGATAGAAATTTCAAAAAAACTTGAAGGGCTCGTCAGACATACATCAACTCATGCAGCTGGTATTGTTATTGCACCAAAACCTCTAACAGAATTCATGCCTCTTTATCTCACGAATAAAAATGAAATAACAACTCAATTTGCAATGGGAGAGGTTGAAAAAATAGGGCTTTTAAAAATGGATTTTCTTGGCCTCAGAAACCTGACAATCATAGACGATGCCATAAAAATAATTGAAAAATATTACGGCGAAAAAATAGACATCGATAACATCCCTCTGGACGATCCCCAAACATTCAGCCTCTTCTGCTCAGGGAATACAGACGGTGTCTTCCAGTTTGAAAGTATCGGAATGAAGGAAATTTTAAAAAAATTTAAGCCATCCAATCTAAAAGATTTAATAGCTCTAAATGCTCTTCACAGACCAGGGCCTTTAATGAGCGGGATTGTAGATGACTTTGTAAATCGAAAAAACAATCCCTCTCTTATAAACTATCCTCTTCCCCAGATGGAAAAAATTCTCGAGGAAACATATGGAATCATCGTGTATCAGGAACAGGTTATGAATATAGCCAACGAGATCGCAGGGTTTACAATGGGAGATGCTGATTTACTAAGAAAAGCTATGGGGAAAAAAGTCCCGGAAATCATGAAAGAGCAGAGAAAAAATTTTGTTGAAAAAGCAACAAAAAAAGATGTGAAAAAGGAATTAGCTCAAAAAATTTTCGATCAGATGGAATATTTTGCAGGATATGGATTCAACAAAAGTCATTCAACAGCATATGCATACTTAGCATATAAAACAGCCTACTTAAAAGCTCACTATCCTATCCCATTCATGGCCTCTCTCCTTACTAATGAATCAGAAAGAGGAGCTCAGGATAATGTAGTTAAATATATCAATGAATGCAAAGAAATGGGGATAAAAATTCTTCCTCCTGATATAAACGAAAGTGATTACTATTTTACAGTGGTAAAAGAAGGAATAAGGTTTGGATTGAGCGCAATAAAAAACGTTGGAGAGATTGCTGTGAAATCCATATTAGAAGCAAGAGAAAAAATCGGGAAATTTAAAAGTATAAGAGACTTTATCAATGAGGTGGACTTGAGAATTGTGAATAGAAAAGTGTTAGAGAGTTTAATCAAATCTGGTGCGATGGACTCTTTGAACATCAAAAGGTCCCAATTGTATCATTCCATAGATAAAATACTAGACCTTGCCCATAGAGAGAGCAGGAAAGAAATTTTTCAAATGAAATCCCTTTTTGAACAAAGCAAATTATCAGAAATAGAAACAATTATGAATGATGTAAGAGTTTTAAAAGAATGGGATGAATCAACACTCCAACAATATGAAAAAGAAACACTCGGATTCTATATCACGGGTCATCCCTTAAAAAATTACGAAAACCAGATAAAAAAACTTACATCTGTCTCCATCCAAGATATTTTCGAAAGAGAAGAGATAAGCAATGAGGTATCCATTGCAGGAGTCATAACATCTTTAAAAAATAAAAAAAATAAAAAAGGCGAGAAATATGTTACATTTATTCTTGAGGATCTGACTGGAAGGATAGAGGTAATTGCGTTTCCTGATGTTTACAAAGAACATCCTCATCTTCTCCAGGAAGATAAAATTATCTGGATTTCTGGAAGAATAAACGAAGAGGGAGAAATAAAAAGAATGAGAATGTCAAAAGGACTTCTATTGGATGAAGCCACGCAAAAATTAGCAAAGAAAATTTTTATTAAACTAACTGTAGATTTAATGAACGAAACCAATATATCAAGAATTAAAAATATAATTTCAGAATATCCTGGAGATACGCCTCTTTATTTAAATGTCCTCTACCCACCATATAAAATTTTGTTCAAATCTAACTTGTTTCCCTTCGTGGACCCACTACCAAATTTTGTTAAAGAAATTGAAAATATCGTGGGAAAGAACAACATCGAAATCCAATATTAAATTTTTCTAAAAATCTCTTTCCATTTTGAACAAACTTTTTCCCAGGAAAAATTTTCTGTTATGTATTTTTTCCCGTTTTCACCGAGGGTGTTCCTTAGTTTATGTTCTTTCAACAATAAATTGAGAACTTCTTCGAAATCTTCATAATCAGAATACCATAACCCTCCATTACTCTTTTTACAATGCTCCACAAGAGGCTTGGTTCTCTCCTGAACTACAATAGGGATTCCGAGGCTTAAAGATTCAAGAGCGGATATTGAAAAACTTTCTAAATGAGATGGATGTATCGTCAATACTGATGAAGCAATCGCATTTAATTTATCCTCCTCAGAGAGAAAACCTAAATATCTTATATCAGGATCATTAGGTAATTTCATTGAAAGATTCCCAATCAATGCAAGAGTTATCGGATAGTATTTCTTTTTGAATTTTATAAAATAATCAAAAAGCTCTCCAAGACCTTTTCCCTTATCAATACGCCCTGAATAAAGGATAAAGGGGGAAAAAATAAAATATTTCTTTCTGAAGTGGAGGTGGTTTATATTCTTTGATACAGAAATTCCCATCCCGATTACATCATTTAGTTTATTGCTCAAGATAAATTTTTCATTAACTAAATTTTTTTCAGCTTCAGTAAGAAAAATAAATCCATCAGGAATTTTAAACACATCTTTCATGATTTCTAAATATAATGGAGGCTCATCATGGGCAGTTGAAACAAGAGCTTTCTTTCTCCCTATATTTTTCAACCCCCAATATGTTGGATAGTATAGATAGGTAAAGAAAACTATTAAATCAAAATTGGACTCCTCATCTTTTAAATTTTTTATCAATTCTGGTACTACAGGGCCTTGCTCTTCCAGCCATCTAATTTCATCTTCAACGCTATGCGGATTGGAAAATATCCAGTCACTGAATCTGTTAAACTCTCCTATTTTCCTCTCTCTTTCGGGGTTAAATCTTTTAATTAATACTCCATTTAATACACTCTCCCCTTCTTTATAGAATCTTTTCCAGCTAATGTAATCTTTTGCAGTGGTGGTAAAAACTTCTATGTCAACTCCTCTCCTGTATAAATTTTCAGCCACTGCCCTGCAGAGAGATTCTGAGCCGCCCAGTACTTCTTTCCCATACCTTTGAATTATAAAAGCCACTCTCATAAAATTTCTCTAAATTTGTTTAAAATTATTTCTCCAATATTTAACTTTTTAAATTCATTTAGCCTCTCCCTCTCGGTTTTCAGGATTTTCTCTCTTAATTCCATATTCTCAATAGCTAAATTGCATAGTTCTGCTACAACCTGTGTATTCTTTTGATTGAATAAAATACCAGCTCCATTTAATGTATATGGAATGGCTGTAGAGTCATAGGAAATAACAGGCAAATCAAAAATCATGCTCTCAATCAACGGAAGACAGAATCCCTCATGCTCACTCATTGAGAGAAATACATCAGAAATTTGATATAAGGCGAAAAGCTCATTATCAGGGACATGATCAAAAAAGATCAGATTATCTCTGGTCAATTCCAATTTTCCCATTAAATTCAGAAGAGAATAATAATATTCTCTGCAGGAGTGAATTTTTCCCACAACAAAAAGTCTGGCAAGGGGTGAGATAAACTTCTTATAATAAGCCACCACTTTCATCAAATCTTCTATTTTCTTGTTTGGAACAACTCTTCCTACAAAAAGAATGTTGGCAAATTCATCAGAAAATAACTCGATAATATTTTCATCCGGCTTTAATTCATATTTTTCCCAATTTATAAAAAGAGGCAACAATTGAACATTTTTAAATCCTACATTTTCCAACTCAATTTTATTATAAAAAGAGTCTGCAAAAACTAAATCGATATAATTCATTAATGATTTCAATTGTTTTTTTCCTTCTATCGCTATGTTAACCATTTCTTTAGAAAAATCGACAAAGAATTCTTCCGGAGTTACATTGTGATAGATAATTACTTTCTTTCCTTTTACCCTTTTGATTAACTCATTTAAAGGGGAGGGGATTGCGTAATGAAGAATTGTTGTATCTCTTTCTGATGGATCGGGAAATGATTTGACCGACTTCCCCAGATATAAAATCTCAGAATCAATATCAATAGCATAAATTTCTGATTGATACCCATTACTTTTAAAAAAATCTTTTAGATAAAATGCTTCATCACCAATAGCATCTCCTTTATGAAGTGCAGGTAGTAATTGATTTATAATCATGTATTTTCTACTATATCTATATAACCAAGAAATACATTTTTTAATTTTTCCATTTTATACTTTTCCATCGCCTCATCCTGAGATTTGATTATCTTATCCCTTAATTCTTCGTTATTTATAATTACATCGATTAGACAAGCGATGAATTCATAATCTTTATTTTCAATTAAAGTCCCACCACCATTCATCGTCTCAGAAACAGCACTTGAATTGAATGCAATAACTGGAATTCTATGATAGAAAGCCTCAAGAATTGGCACACAAAATCCTTCATGTTCACTCAGACAGAGAAACAAATCTGAAATCCTGTAGAATGAGCTCAATTCATCAAAAGTAACATGTCCTGGAAAAATTACATCCTTTAATTTTAATTCTTCGATTAAATTTAGAAGAGAATAATAATATCTCTCAAAGCCACCATGCTCTCCGATAAGTATTAGCTGGGAATTCTGGTTATACATTTTCTTATAAAGATAAAAAACTCTTATTAAATCTTCGAATTTTTTATTCGGTATAATTCTTCCTACAAAAATAATAGTTGTTTTCTTATTCCTATAGATTTTTTCAATTGAAACATTTTCAGCCTTATCAAACTTTGAAAAATCTCTTATCACAGGAAGAACACCTGTTTTTCTGTATCCAGAGGCCTCGAGTTCCTCTCTGTTAAATGAAGAATCTCCAAGACCAAGGTCAGTAACAGGAGCGAACTTTTCCAGTTCTTTTCTTCCAAGGTATGTAAATTTAGCTAAATCCCTTTGATAATCTATAAAATATTCATAGGGGGTTATATTATGATAGATTAGAATCTTTTTTTGGCGAGAGAAAAGATAAAGAGAGGAAATGGGAGAACCTATTGAAAAATGGAATACTAAGATGTCATCAGAAGACACCATACCAAAAAAATCCTCTTTTCTATATCGCAGATGGGCCATTTTAGGATGGAAATAGTAAGAAAATATGTATGACTGGAGGCCCTGTTCTTTAACTATTCTCATTATTTCCAATGCTTCATCTGAAATTGCATCTCCATACGTAAGAGAGGTTAATATCTGATGAATACCTTTCAAATTCAAGTCTCCGTTATTCTTTCAATCAGTTTCAAATACTTGGACTCTATGATTTCCCATCTGTAATTATTCTCATAATATTCCTTCCCGTTTTTCCCCATGGAAATGTTAAAGTCTCTATTTTTCAATAAAAATTCCATACATTCTTCGAATTCCTCATAATTTGTATAAAAGAGGCCAGCATTTGACCTTAAAGCCTGCCCTTTTAAAACTTCACATTTACCATTAACAAGAACAGGTTTTTCTGCTGCCCATGCTTCTAATGTTACAATCGATAGACTTTCATAGAATGAAGGCATTATTAAAAACGAAGAAGCTGCAAGAGCATCCCATTTATCCTCTTCTGGAATAAAACCTAAATAGATTAAATCTTTGTTCTGGGGAATTCTCATCACAGGACTTCCAATTAAGATTAATTTTACATTACCTTTTTTTCTTTTTTTATATTCTAAAAAATATTCGAAAAGTTCTTTGCATCCCTTATTCTCATCAATCCTTCCTACATATACGATAAACTCATCCTCTATCCTGTATTTTTTTCTGAATCTTTCAGGATTTATATCAGCAAACTTGTTTATTCCTAAACCTACTATGTCAGAAGGAACATCAAAATTTTTAGAAATATTGTTTATCAATTCTTTTTCTTCTAATGAATTGTAAATAATCCCTCTCGCATTTTTGAAAATATCCCTGAAAACCCTCATGTAAAGAACCTCATCATGCTCTGCCGTTGGAACCAGAATACTTTTCTCAGGAATAGAGTTTATCCCCCAGTATGAATGATAATATCTGTAACTAAAAAAAATAAAATAATTAAAATCATTTCTGTGTTTTTCCAGCCATTTTATGAGATCTGGACAGTAGGGACCATTTTCGTTTATCCAGTCTATTTCATCAGAAACACTGTGTTCGTTCTGAAATATTTTTTCCTGGATTCGAGCAAATCTCTCAAGGTTTCTCTCTTTTCTCACCGGGAATCTTAAAATTTTAATCGAATTAACCCTATCAATGCCTTTTTTATAAAAATCTCTCCATGTGATATAGTCAAGGGCGCAGGATGTTAAAACTTGTATCTCCCAGTGTCTATTCATATGTTCGGCTACAAGTCTGGCATGAAGTTCAGCTCCTCCATTTACTTCCAACCCATACCTCTGAACAGCAAAAGCAACCTGCAACTTACTCATCTGCTCTCATTTATTTCTCATCGGTTATTAACCTTAACTCTTTAGTATAATAAAAGCCTTAAATACTGGTATGCCTTTAAGAAACATTCTAAATATTTTTACGTAATAGTAAATTCTCTTAATCTCTTATCTTATCCTCAAGAATCCTTTCTCTTTTTTCCACGAGTTCCACTTTGTTCTCAAGGGTAATTATTCTATTTCTCAATGAATCAACCTCTACTTTTAGCTTACTTATTTCAACAACCAGGTTGTTCGAAAGATTGTGTAATAATTTGATATATTCCACAGACCTCTGAGAATTTCTTCTTATGTATTCAATTGAACGATTTATAGAATTAATATTGTTAATAATTGAGTTAACATTATCCTGTAAAGCAGATTGCAAAGATTCAATCCCATGCTGGAGAGAAAGAAAATAAGGCCTCATGTAAAACATGAAAAAATGGCTAATAAGTGGAGATGGTATTCTAAAAAATTTTTTTATTAAACTTTTTATTCCTCTTGTCTCAGGTATCTGGGTTTCAACTCTTTCTTCTTCCTCCATTCTTTTCGAAGCTTCAATCTCACCGGATTCTGGTTCAGGAACTTCGGTCAATGATGTATCCTCTTCTGTTTCTTTTTCAAATTCTGGAAAAATGTGTTGTTCATAAAAACTCATTATCTCCATATGATCAGCCCATGGCTTCAATTCTGCTTCTTCAATTTTTTCCAAATCTTTTTCAACCATTACTCCTTTTGCTTTTCTCTCTTCAATTCTTTTCCTTATCGTATCCATGATTTCATTAACGTCAATTTCTTTTCCATTTATCTTAACCTCTGAATCTTTACTCATTTTTCCTCCTGCTTCATACAAGTGTAAATTATAAGCTAACCCAAGTCAAATAAATTCATTGAGCAATTGGAAAAAAATGAATTATGTTTTAAAATACACATCTAAAAAATTTTTGATGAAAAAATTTTTATGGAAGAGATTAAATTAGAATAATCTTGAGAAAAATAAAAGCAAATTTCTTCCTTTATCTGGTAACAGACAATACTATAATTGGGGAGAGAGATTTTTTTGAAGTAATAAAAGAAGCTGTAGAAGCTGGAGTAACAATCGTTCAATTGAGAGAAATAAATATTTCGGATAGAGAATTTATCGCGAAAGCGAATAAACTGAAAGAGATTCTTTCAGCAAAAAATATCCCTCTTATAATTAACAATAGATGTGATATAGCTTCTGCAGTTAATGCTGAAGGAGTTCATCTGGGTCAGAATGATTTGCCGATTGAATATGCAAGAAAAATTCTCGGAAAAAGGAAGATAATAGGAGTATCGGCAAACAATGTGGAAGAAGCAATCGAAGCTCAGAACAAAGGTGCTGATTACATCGCAGCAGGTCCAATATTCTTCACTCCAACAAAAGTTGATATAAGAACTCCAATCGGGCTCGATGGACTTGAAAAAATGAGGAGATATGTCAAGGCTCCTCTTATAGCGATAGGAGGGATAAACAGAGAAAATGTTAGAGAAGTAATAAAAAGAGGGGTTGATGGAGTAGCTGTTGTATCTGCTATTATGGCTTCTTCAGAACCTTATAAAGCAACGAAAGAATTACTGAAAATAATAGAAGAAACCAAAAACCTGAGAGAATTTAGGTGACACGACACTCAGCCTTTAATAGTTTTTATTGTAATTTTCCTCACCTCATCTTCCATGAAAAATTTTATAAGGAGTATTTTCTGTCTCAATTTAAATTCTATCTTTTCAGACCACTCCACCACTACAATGCCTTTCCCGATGTAATCTTCCCAATCTAAACCTGCTATATCTCTGCTTCTCTCCAGCCTGTAAAGGTCAAAATGATATATTGGATATTTTGCATCGTATATATTCAATAAAACATACGATGGACTTGTTACAAAATCAATTTTTTTAAAACCCAATCCTTTAGCAATACCTTTTACAAAAACAGTCTTTCCACATCCAAGTTCTCCCTGGAGAAAAACTACCTCATCTCCTTTGAGGGAAGATGCAACTTTTTCACCAATTTTAATTGTTTCTTCTTCTGACCAGGATAAATAGGTTTCAGCTTTCAATTTCTTTTATGGCTTCAGGAATACAGTCTATTATATCTCCTGCAATGAGGGATTTTTCCCCGAATTTTTTTGCTGCAAGGTCTCCGCATAACCCATGAATGTATACACCTTTTATCAATGCATTAAGAATATCCTCACCCTGGGCTAGAATGCCTCCTATTATCCCTGAAAGAACATCCCCGGAGCCTGCAGTTGCCATCCCTGGATTTCCGGTGGGATTGACATAAACTTTTCCATCGTTTGAACCAATTAGAGTTCTCCAGCCTTTTAATACTAAATAAAGTCTATTTTGCAAACAGTAATCTCTCACAATACTTATTCTGTTATCTAAAATCTTTTTTGCACTCAATTTAAGAATCCTTGCCATCTCTCCAGGGTGGGGAGTTAAAACTGTTGCACTTTTTCTGTTCTTCAGTTCCTGCATTTTTAAAGAAAGACAGTTCAGGCCATCAGCATCAACAATGAGAGGGGTTTCGATTTTCTCTAACAATTTTAATACTAAACTGCATGTAGACGGATTTGTTGAAAGACCCGGACCAATTACACAAACATCTTTATCTTTAGAAAACTCTAAAATGTTTTCAAAAGAATTTTCTGAAATAGTGCCTTCCTCAGTTTCCTCTGCTGGATAGGTCATTATTTCTTCACAAGATGATGCAATTATTGGAATGCAGCTTTTGGGAGCAGCTATTGTTACAAGTCCAGCCCCAATTTTTAATGCAGACCTCCCTGCCATTACTGCAGCTCCTGTTTTCCCAAGCGATCCAGCAACGATTAGAAGATGACCATAATCTCCTTTATGAGAATTCATTTTACGCTTTAAAAATAATTTTCCTCTTTTTATTGCATTTAGATCTGTTAGCTCTAAAAAATAATCTTCTTTATCGAATAGAAAATCAGGTACACCGATATCTGCTACAACAACCTCTCCTGCATATTCAGAGGCAGGTGAGAATACATGGGGAATTTTTAAAGCTGCCATTGTCACTGTAAGGTCAGCTTTAAAGCATGGTCCTTGAAGTAAAAAAGTATCCGATGATAAGCCTGATGGGATATCCACTGAGACTTTAAAAGCCGGTGAATCTTTTAAACAATCAAAAACTTCTCTCCAGAAATTTCCCAATTCACTTTTAAGCCCAGTTCCAAAAAGAGCATCTATTATTACATCAGAGTTGAAAATAATATCTTTCTCTTTTCTCCATTGATTTTTATCTATAATTTCTATTATGTTTGCGCGCATTTTATCGATAATTTCAAAGTTTATTTTTGCATCTCCTCTTAATTCTTCTTTTTTAGCGAACAGGTACACTCTCGGTGAATTACCCGATTTCAATAAATACCTGCATATAACAAATCCATCTCCACCATTGTTTCCCTTCCCGCATAGGATTGAAACCTTCTTTTTCTGGATATGAGGAATCCTTTTTACAATTTCATGATATGTATTCCTTCCCGCGTTTTCCATTAAAACTACCCCAGGTATTCCAATTTCCTCAATTGCTTTCCTGTCAATTTCTCTCATCTGTTCTGAGTTCAATATTTTCATAATATCAAAATTATATCAAAATCAATTAAAAAAAGAAGTTATTAGATAAGAAAAATAAGAGACTAACCTCTTTACAATGATTCTTTTATATGTTAAAAATTTAAAAATTCAGGAGGTAATGATATGACAATAAAGATTGGCATTAATGGATTTGGTAGAATAGGAAGGAATCTTCTGAGAGCTTCCTATTTGAATAAGGAAATTGAATTTGTAGCAGTAAATGATATTACTGATTCAAAAACTCTTTCCCATCTTCTAAAGTATGATTCAGTCCTGGGAATGTTTGAAGCAAATGTCAAAGCTGAAAATGAAAAAATTAAAATAGATGGGAAAGAAATAAAAGTCCTCTCGCAAAAAGACCCTGCAAATATTCCTTGGAAGGATTTAGGAGTGGATTTAGTAATTGAATCAACGGGGCTATTTACAAAAAAAGAGGATGTAGAAAAACACCTGAGAGGAGGAGCAAAAAAAGTTATAATAACAGCACCTGCGACCAACCCGGACATCACTGTTGTGATTGGGGTAAATGAAAAAGAATATGACTCTAAATCCCATCACATCATCTCAAATGCATCATGTACAACAAATTGTGTGGCTCCTGTAGCAAAAGTTCTCCACCAGAATTTCAAAATTTTGAAGGGAAACATGACTACAATTCATGCCTATACAAATGATCAGAGAATTTTAGACCTGCCTCACAAGGATTTAAGAAGAGCTCGAGCTGGTGCTGTATCAATGATACCAACAACTACAGGTGCTGCAAAAGCTGTTGGATTAGTTCTGCCGGAGTTAAAGGGCAAACTTGATGGAATGGCAGTAAGGGTCCCTGTTCCAAATGTTTCATTAATTGACCTTGTTGTTCTCGTAGAAAAAGAAACATCTCAGGAAGAAGTTAACGATTGTTTTAAAAACTCTGCAGAAAATGAACTCAAAGGTATCCTCCAGTACACAGAGGAACCTTTAGTCTCAGTAGATTTTATGAAAAATTCCCATTCATCAATAGTTGATGGCCTTTTCACAAAAGTTCTGGATAAAACCCTCATTAAAGTTCTGGCCTGGTATGACAATGAATGGGGATATTCCTGCAGAGTAAGAGATCTGGTTATTTTAATTTCAAAAAATTTATAAAGGAGCACTCATGATAAAATCAATAAAAGATATTGTTATTTCTGGAAAGAGAGTATTCCTTAGAGTGGATTTTAATGTTCCAATCGACGAAAAAAAAATGATTACCGATGATACAAGGATAAGAGAATCTATTCCAACAATTGATTATCTTCTGAACAATCAAGTTAAAATCATAGTAGGCTCCCATCTTGGAAGACCAGAAGGAATATTTAAAGATGAATTCTCACTTAAACCAGTTTTTAACAGACTCAAGGAAATTTATGGAGATAAGATTAAATTTGTTCCTGATGTAATCGGAATTAAGGTTGATGAAGAAAAAGCAAAATTAAAAAATGGAGAAATACTACTCCTTGAAAATCTCAGATTTTATAAACAGGAAACAGATAATGATGAAGACTTTTCAAGAGACCTTTCAAAAAACATCGATATTTATGTTAACGATGCTTTTTCTGCTTCTCATAGAGCCCACGCCTCAATCGTGGGTATACCAAAATTTGTTTCCGAGCTGGCAATTGGATTCCTGATGGAAAAAGAGATCTCCAATCTGAGTAAAGCTATAGTCTCGCCTGAGAAACCCTTAGTTACAATACTTGGTGGTGCCAAAATAAAAGATAAAATTCCCGTGTTAAAAAATTTAATTAATTTTTCTGATTCTATAATCATTGGCGGAGCTATGGCATATAGCTTTTTGAAATTTAAAGGTGAAGAAGTTGGAAAATCAATTGTAGAAGAAGACCAATTCGGAAATATCAGTAAAATCCTTGAATTGGTGAGGAAGAGAGGAATTAAATTTCTTCTTCCAATAGACCATATAGTTGCAAAAGGAATCGATGATAATGAAATAATTGAAACTAAAACCCCAATACCTGAAGGATACATGGGATTTGATATTGGAGATGAAACACTAAAAAATTTTTCTGAAGAGATAAAGCAGGGTAAGACGATTATCTGGAATGGTCCAATGGGAGTTTTTGAGAAAGACATTTTTTCAAGAGGGACAACAGAAATAGCAAAAGCAATTGCATTTTCCACTGCTTTTTCAATCGTTGGAGGAGGAGATACAGTTTCTGCCATATCCAAAGCAAGGGTAGCTGAAAAAATTTCCCATGTATCCACAGGAGGAGGAGCCTCCCTTGAATTCCTTTCTGGAATTGAGCTACCTGGTATAAAAGTTCTCAAGGAGAAACAATGAAAAAACCGATAATCGCTGGAAACTGGAAGATGCATAATACAATTTCTGAATCCATCTCTCTTTCAAAAGAAATATCAGAATCTCTTAAAGAAGTTGAAGATGCTCTTATTATATTAATACCTCCTTTTACAAGTTTATATGAGGTAGAAAAAATTATACTGAATCGAAACATAAAACTTGGAGCCCAGGATGTTTTCTGTTATGAATGGGGGCCATTTACAGGAGAAATATCACCTCTGATGATAAAAGATGCAGGATGTGAATTTTCTATTGTAGGACATTCAGAAAGAAGGACTATTCTTAAAGAAGATGATGATCTAGTAAATAAAAAAATTATCTCGTGTATAAGAAATAATCTTATACCCATCGTATGCATTGGCGAAACTCTTGAAGAAAGAGAAAAAGGGTTATTATACGAAAAAATTGAGTGCCAAATTGAAGATTCATTGAAGAATTTAACAGGGGAAGACATCCAGAAAATTATAATCGCATACGAACCAATATGGGCAATAGGAACAGGAGTAAATGCAACCCCTGAACAAGCAGAAGAAATGCATCTATTTATAAGAAAAAATCTTGAAAAAAGATATGGAAATGAAACTTCATCCTGTGCTATAATAATTTACGGTGGTTCAGTGAAGGAAGACAATATTTACCCATTGATAATTCAAAAGGATGTTGATGGAGTATTGGTCGGAGGAGCATCCCTAAAATCCAATTCCTTCTGTGAAATAGTACGTAAAGCAATTGAAGCTCAAAGAGAAAAGGAGGGAAAGACTTGGTAGTTTTGATTACTGTATTCCATATAATAATCAGTATATTACTTATAATTGCAGTGCTACTTCAATCAGGAAAGAGTGCAGATCTTGCAGGTGCTTTTGGTGGTGTTGGAAGTCAAACTTTTTTTGGTCCCAGAGGTGCAGCCACTCTATTATCTAAAATTACCACTGTACTGGCAGTTCTTTTTATGATTAGTTCTTTAAGTCTATGGATATTTTCTGCAAGGGGACCTGAATCAGTTGTGAAAGGGGAAAAGGTTTCTCAAACCCAGAGTATTCCCAGTCCTCAAAAGAATTTACCCAAAAATTAAAAAAATGAGCCGGGGTGGTGGAACTGGTAGACACGCTGATTTGAGGTGTCAGTGAGTGAAAACTCGTAGGGGTTCGAGTCCCCTCCTCGGCATTTTATTAGATGGGAGTGTGCGATCCAAGATATATCTTCAAAGGTGAATAATTTCTTAAAAAGCACACTGAAGGGGTATTGGGAAGAAGCTTCCTCCCGAGACCAATGGCTCGGAAGGGGTGCTCAGCGAAGCGTCTAAGGGGGGCTTGCCCCCAGAGGGAAAGTGTCGTGTCACATCAAAACAACGAAAAGTTTTTAAGTGACATGACACTGGTTCAATGCAAAAAATGCGGAAACATTCAGAAGTTAGATATAGATTTTAATTATTGCAGAAAATGTGGACATCAGCTCACTGAAGCTGATAGAATAATATACCAGAATTTAAAATCAGGAAAAAATATTCAGGGAATAGGAATTTTAATAATATTGAGCGCCATCGCAATTTTTCACTATTTTTCAAGGTTTTTTGGCTCAATTTTATTCGGCATCGGAGTAATTATCTATTTTATCGGAAGAATAAAAAACAAACGAAAGAAAAAGATAATATCCCAGTAATCTAATACAAACGCACAAAATATTTTTACATGTAGGGCAAGGCTTTAGCCTTGCATCAAGCAACCCTAAAGGGTTGCCCTACAAATTATATATTGCGTTTGTGTTAGTATCATGTCACTTAAATATCTTTTGTTATATTATTTTGACATGATACTTTCCCTATGGGGGCAAGGCCCCTTAGACGCTTCGCTGAGCAGAGGGGCTGTCTAAGAAGGAAACACCCCCTCCTTTGAGAGGATTTCCTCTCAAACTCTCCAAAGATAAAATTTGAGTATGAAGATAAAGAATTTAATTTTCTTTTGGGGTTATAAAGGGGGTATTTTAAGTCCCCTTTAAGAGAGGCTGTCCATACTTTTTAGACAGCCTCAAGTTCCTTCCTTATAACCCTTCAGTGTGCTTTCTTAGAGATCTTTTGCATGCAAAGATATTTATGGGACAGCACACTAATTAGTAATAAATTCCAGTATTTCAGAAATTCTTTCCCTTATACTTTTTATTTTTCTGGGAAAATTCAGATTTGCGCCTTCCTCAACAATAGGAACAAACTTTTGAAGTTCTAAGCCGGATGACCTTGCAGTGATTGCTACTCTTAACGGATGAAAAAGGGATTTGCCCTTGACACCGAGTTTTCCTTTGATGGATTCTGTAATTTCTATGAAAATTTCCCAGTTTATCCTTTCATATTTAAGTAATTCTTCTTCAAACTGAAGTATCACTCTCTTTGAGGTTTCATCCATTAAAATTTTCTTGCTTTCCTTATCCATTTCAGAAATGGGAAATGAAAAGAAAATATCGAGTTCCTTTGGTATTTCACTCAAAATGGAAATGTTTGAGATTATACTATTAATTGCCTTGATAAGCCATAAAAAATGAAGCTCTGTTATATCCCCATGAATGATACCATCTCTCTTTAAGAATGGAATTGCCATTCTCACAAGATTTTCAGATGGAACTGATCTTATGTATTGTCTGTTCATCCAATTTAACTTATCATAATCAAATATTGCTGATGCTTTTCCAACTTTTTCAAGTTGAAACATTGATACCATCTCTTCTTTTGTCAGAACTTCTCTTCCCTCAGGAGGAGCCCAGCCAAGGAGCGCTAAGTAGTTAAAAAGCGCTTCTGGTAGATAACCTTGCTCTCTAAATTGATCGAGGGAAGTTGCTCCATGTCTCTTGCTCAATCGTGTATTATCCTTTCCCATTACCATCGATAAATGGGCAAACAGAGGTATCTCCCATCCCAGAGCCCTATAAACCATGATTTGCTTTGGAGTATTGGGAATATGATCTTCACCCCTTATCACATGGGTAATCTCCATAAGCCTATCATCTATAACACAGGCATAGTTATAAGAGGGAAGGCCGTTCGACCTTATAAGGACAAAGTCTTCAATGAAATCAGTTTGAAATCTTATCTCACCCCTTACAAGGTCATTGAAAATTATTTCCTCTCCGGCAGGAACTTTTAATCTTAAAGCACCTTTCTCACCCCTTCTAACTCTTTCAATTGACCCGCTAAGTTCCAATTCTCTGCATTTTCCAGAGTATTTGGGCATTCTCTTTTCTATTAAAGCTTCCTCTCTTTCCCTTTCAAGTTCTTGGGGAGCACAAAAACAATAATAAGCAGATCCTTTATCCAGTAATGTATCAGCAAAGTATTTATATTTTTCAAGGCGTTCCGATTGACGATATGGCCCATGGGTTCCTCCCCCATCAGGACCTTCATCCCAATCGATTCCAAGCCATTTTAAATCTTGGGTTAAAGAAATTTCAGATTCTACTGTGGATCTTTCCACATCCGTATCTTCTATTCTTAAAATGAATACTCCATTTTCCTTCCTTGAAAAAAGCCAGTTAAAAAGCGCGGTTCGAGCATTGCCAACATGAATAAATCCAGTGGGTGAAGGAGCAAACCTCACTCTTATTTTTTTCATTTTTTCTTTTCTTTCACTAAAACAACAGAATAACAGGAAATTGCTTCACCTCTTCCAATCTCTCCAATTCCTTCATGAGATTTAGCCTTTATTCCGATAAATTGCTCTGAAATGCCAAGGACTTTTGATATATTTTTTTTCATATCTTTTACATGGGGTGTAATTTCTGGCTTCTGGGCAATAATTACAGAATCAATGTTCATAACCGATGAATTTTTTCTTTTAAGCAACTTAGCTATTTTTTGAAGGAGTTTTAAGGAACTAATTCCTCTGTATTTTGGGTCAGAATCAGGAAAAAACTCTCCTATGTTTTTTTCACCCACGGCACCAAGGATTGAATCTATGACAGAATGAATCAGAACATCCCCATCAGAGTGCCCCAGAAGTCCCTTTTCAAAATCAATTTTTTTCCCCCCGAGAATAAGCTCCCTTCCCCCAACAAGAGGATGTATATCAAATCCTATTCCAACTCTTATTTTCAATTATAACCTCAGCAAATTTTAAATCGATAGGTTCTGTAATTTTTATATTCTCTTCTGAGCCCTGTATCATATAAACTTTTTTCCCTATCCTTTCCAGAAGATAAGAATCATCGGTTATTCTCTTTATTCTTTTTAGTCGAGCATTAAAGGCATCAATTAACCATCTGAATTTAAAACCCTGGGGAGTTTGAATTCTGAATACTTTCTTTCTATCTAAAGTTCTAATTACATAATTTCCCTTTCCCTGTTTTACCGTATCCTTAACTGGAATTGCTGGCACCACAGCTCCATATTTTTCAGTTTTTTTTATTACATTATTTATAATCTTATCATCAATAATCGGTCTTACTCCATCATGAATTAATATTATATCATCATTTTTTGCTCTAATTTCCCTGAGGCCATTGAAAACAGAATCCGCCCTTCTTTTTCCTCCCAGGACGATTTTTTTAACTTTCTTAAATTTTTCCTTTAAAGGCTCTCCCCAGTTAAGGCTATTCAATACAACAACTATTTCTTTTACTCTTGAATTCTTTTCAAATGCCTCCACGCTCCATTCTATAATTGGCTTTCCTTTTAGAAAGGTAAATTGCTTTGGGATTTCCATACCAAATCTCTTACCCTCACCTGCAGCTACAATTATTGTTATCACTTTACTCATTATATCTTCCAAATATCATTTTTCCGGCTGTGGTTTGTAGAACAGATGTAACGGTGATTTCAATATTTTTGCCTATCATTTTTCTTGAATTATCGACCACAACCATTGTTCCATCGTCAAGATAAGCAACTCCCTGGTCTTTCTCCTTTCCTTCTTTCAGGATGAATACTTTCATCGTTTCACCAGGAAGAACCACAGGTTTTAAAGAATTTGCAAGCTCATTAATGTTCAATACACGAATTCCCTGGAGCTGCGCAATCTTATTCAAATTAAAATCATTTGTTATTATTTTAGCATCAAGGGTCTTGGCCAGTTCAATCAATTTTGCATCCACATCTTTCTTTTCTGGAAAATCAAGCTCGGATATAACAACTGAAATTCCTGAGGTCTTCTGTAATCTTTGTAATATATCAAGGCCTCTCCTCCCTCTCTGTCTTTTCAGATTATCACTGGAATCAGCCACAAGCTGAAGTTCTTTCAAAACAAACTGGGGAATAATCAAAGTTCCTTCAATAAATTCTGTATCACATATATCAGAAATTCTACCATCTATTATAACCGATGTATCGAGTATCTTATAACTTCTTCCAGCACTTTTTTCTTTAAAAAAAGTAAAAAGAGTTGCCGGGTTAAACCATTCTGACTTTTTAGAACCGACCACAAATCCCATGTAAGGCATTATTATCAAAAAGAAATAATTTATAAAATCAATTGTATGTTTATCCCCTTCAATGGCAAGAATTCTAAAAATTAAAGAAAATAGATATCCAAGAAATACTCCAATTATCGTTCCCATCGTTGCTCCCCAGATAACTGTAAACTGAGTCTTCTTTATCTGATGCTCAACATAAAGAGCAACAAGAGCAAGAAACATCGCAAATCCAGCTCCAAAAAAATTATTTCCACTAAAAAAATATGGAGGGAACTGGAACCCGATGAATCCCATTAAAAATACAAAAGCCACTCTCAATAGCATAAGTCCCATTTTAATTCTCCTTAAAATTGTTAGATATAATTTATTAATTCTTTAATTTTTTTTATGCCATGAATTTCGACCCCATCTATTCTATCTTTTGAAACATTACTGTGTGGAAAGATTATTTTTTTAAAACCTAACGACTTTGCTTCTTTAATTCTTGCTACAGAATTCCTCACAGGTCTAACCTCACCTCCAAGCCCTATTTCTCCAAAAAAAACTGTATGAGGAGATATGGGTTTGTTCTTTTTACTTGAAATCAAAGCAGAAACAAGGGCAAGGTCAGAGGAAGGCTCTTCAATGTTAATGCCACCAGCAACATTTACGAATATATCTTCTCCAGAAAAACTCAACCCCATTCTTTTTTCGATAATGGCAATTATCATCGATGTCCTCAGATAATCAAGCCCAAGAGTAATTCTTCTTGGATTTCCTAAATAGGGTGAGGGTGTTACAAGGGCCTGAATCTCGAGTAAAAGCGGCCTTGAGCCTTCGAGAGCACAGAATACCGCTACACCAGATTCTCTTTCTTCCTTATACTGAATGAAAAATTCCGAGAGATTCTGAACTGGAACCAATCCCTTTTCTTCCATGTTAAAAAGCCCTATCTCTGAAACAGGTCCGAATCTATTCTTTGCTGCTCTCAATATTCTGCTATTCTGATATTTTTCACCCTCAAAATAAAGCACTACATCAACTAAGTGCTCCAATGATTTTGGCCCTGCCAGACTTCCATCTTTTGTAATATGACCAATCAGAAAAGAAGTAATATTTTCTGTTTTTGAAAGATAAAAAATTTTTCCAGTAACTTCTCTAACCTGGGATATTGTTCCGGGAAGAGAAGATATATTCTTTGAATAAATTGTCTGGATGGAATCAAAAATCAGAAAATCGGGTTTAACTTCTTTTATCTTATTTTTTATATTCTCCCATAGGGTTTCACACAAAATAAATAAATTTCTTGGCTTAATTTCAAGTCTCTCTCCTCTTATTCTTATCTGAGCCTGGGATTCCTCTCCTGAGACATAAATAACTTTGAACCCTAAATTATCCAGCAAATTAGAAATCTGTAATGCAAGAGTTGATTTCCCTATCCCGGGTTCACCTCCGATCAATACAATAGACCCCCTTACAATTCCTCCACCAAGACATCTATCAAACTCATTTATATCGGTTTTTATCCTCTCCATTGTATTTGATGGTATCTCTGATAAAAGAACTGGTTCTGATGGAGATGAGATGATTTCTCCAGCTCTATCTGATGTTTCTATAAGAAATGAATTCCAGCTTGAACAATTCGGACACTTCCCCAGCCATTTTGTGGATACATAGCCACAGCTTTGACATACATAATTACTATCTAATTTCACTTTTCTCCAACTCCCAAGCCAAAGAATACTTGTCTTTTTGCCTTCAAGGCAAAATCTTCATATCCTCCTACAATAAAGAGATTTTTACCTATTGAAAATTTTGTTGAGAATCTATACACTGGCCTCGGTCTTCTGTTGAAATCAAAACTTTCTAAAGTAAATTTAATGTTTCCATTCCATAAAGAATAATCCAATCCAAAACCAAACTCAGATTCAATGAATCCTGTTCTGAAACCGAAATCTCCTGTTTTTATTCCTCCCTCAGCAGAAAACTTAATTTTATTCTCCCATGGATTTTTTAAGATTTCTCCAACAAAAAATCTATTTCCCCTGGGATTGATGAATATTGAAAAATAGCCTCTTCCGAGTATATCTCTGTTTAGATATTCAGCACGAATGCCAAGCTTAAAATCGGGAAAATCAAACTGAGAAATAACATCATCTGTTTTTTCCAGACTGATTTTTAATTGATCAAGGTTATCTTTCAATCGTCCATACATTTCTCTATCCTTTATCAATCTTCCGATAGTACTATCATTTGAGTTGATGTTGTTTATTATGCTATCTATGTCATTCATCATGGATTTAGTCCTGTCAGATATTTCTTTCAGATTCTTAATACTCTCCTTTAAATCACCTCTATTTTCCTTTATAAGACTTTCCATCTGAGAAGATACGCTGTTAAGAATTTTTGAAAAATTTTCCACAGCATCATTTAATCTTGATACAACCATTCTTGAATCATAAACAGTTTCTTTCAGAAGAGTTCTGTTCTCAGTCGAAATTTCTTTTAAAACTCCCGTAAAAACCTGAATATCCTGCAGTATCATCTGAAGTCGATTTCCGCCTCTTTCAGTTAATATGGCTTCTTTAAAAGTCTCTCCAAGAGATTTCAGATCCTCTCCAATGGAATAAAATGTCTGACCCAGCTGATCAACGGAAAGAGGCTGAATTCCTTCCAAATATGAACCAGATTCAACAAAAGGAGCAGCTGGAGGACCAGGAAAAATTTCAATGTATTTTTCTCCCATCATTCCTAAAGAACTCACCGTAGCTTTTGAACCTTTTCTTATCTTTACCTCTTTATTAATTTTCATGCGAACTTCAGCAGCTCCTCCTTTCAAAGAAATATCTTCAACGCTTCCAATTTTAATTCCTGCCAGCTTAACAGAAGCTCTTTTCTCAAGCCCAGCTATTGAACTAAAAGTTGCATAGAGCTCATACCCTTCTTTCTGAATTAAAAAAGTGATTGAGCCCACTTTTATTATTAAATAAGCCAGAATGACAAGAGCCAATGTTATAAAAATACCCACCTTCATTTCTAATTTCATTTCCCTCACCTCACATAACTTCTATAGGGCCTGAGGATTCTCCTTTAATAAATTGTTGGACTATTGGATTAGAAGAATTTTTAAATTCCTCAGGGACCCCGATTTCAATGATTCTTCCATCGTAAAGCATTGAAAGACGATCGCCGACTTTATAAGCACTCTTAATATCATGGGTAATAATAATTGATGTTATTGAGAGTTCATTTTTCGTTTTTAAGATTAAATTGTTAATTACATCTGCCATTATTGGATCTAAACCAGTGGTAGGTTCATCATAAATGAGAAATTTAGGTTCAAGGGCAATCGCTCTTGCAAGACCCACTCTTTTCTTCATTCCACCGCTCAACTGGGAAGGCATCATTCTTTCCATCCCTTTTAAGCCAACCCTGTGTAAACTATCTTTTATTCTTTTATCAATTTCTTTATGGGATAAATCAGTGCATCTTTTTAATCCAAATTGAATATTTTCATATACATTCATTGAGTCAAAAAGGGCAGCGCCTTGGAAAACCATTCCAAATTTCCTAATAATTTTCAACAGCTCATCATCACCTATAGCAGTAATATCCACTCCATCTACAAAAATTTTTCCCCTGTCTGGCTTAAGAAGGCCAAGAATATGTTTTACTAACACAGTTTTTCCAGCTCCACTCCCTCCAAGAATTACCATTACCTCATTATCAAAAATATCAATGTTGACCCCTTTCAAAACAGCATTTCCATCGAAACTTTTGTATAAATCTACTATTTTTATCATTTTTTTAAAGTAAAAGGCAGAAGTTTTCCCCAGAAGAAATTTGTAATCAATATTAGAATACTCGCAAGAACAACAGCAGATGTAGTGGACTTACCAACGCCTTCAGCGCCTCCTTCAGTCTTTAATCCCTTATAACAACCGATTAAAGAAATAATCACTCCAAAAGAAAAAGATTTAATCAAACCAGATAAAATATCCCACACTTCCATGTACGCAAGTTGAAATTCATTATAAACAATTGGATTTAAACCCATAAGGTATACAGCAACAAAATATGCTCCTATTAACCCTATCGCATCTCCATAAATTGTAAGTATCGGGGTCATAATTGTTGCAGCAAGAATTCTTGGAACGATAAGGTATTTAATTGGATTTGTTCCAAGAGTTAACAGAGCATCGATTTGTTCTGTTACTTTCATTGTTCCAATTTCCGCTGCCATTGCAGAACCAACTCTTCCTGCAATCATAAGGGCTGTGAGAACCGGGATTAACTCTTTTGTAAGACCTATTCCAACTATAGACCCAGTATAAATCTCAGCTCCAAATCTTTTAAATCCTATGTAACTTTGTAATGAAAACACCATTCCAGTAAAAAGACATGTAAGAGTGACAACTGGCATTGATCTAATTCCTATCTCTTTCATCTGATTGAAAAAAACTTTATTCTCAAATGGCCTTTTTAAAATTGTGTTCATGCTCTTAAAAAATAAAAGTGTAATCTCTCCGATATCTATCAATGTATTTTCGAAGGCTTGGTAAAGCTTTAATGTTCGATTGTTTAAAAAAAATTTCAATGTATTTCCTCTCTTTTTTCTAAATTTTCAAACCGGGCAAATTTGTTTAAAAAAGCCAGTTCCACTGTTCCTGTTGGACCATTTCTCTGCTTTGCGATAATAATTTCTGTTATTCCTTTCTTTGGGGTGTTAGGATTGTAAAACTCTTCTCTGTATAACATGGCTACAAGATCAGCATCTTGTTCAATTGCGCCTGACTCTCTTAAGTCTGATAATTGAGGTCTTGCAGCTCTTCTTTCTCTCTTTTCAGGTGCACGACTCAATTGAGATACGGCAACAACTGGAATTGAAATTTCTTTTGCTAACTCTTTCATAGCTCTGGATATTGCAGAAATTTCCTGATTTCTGTTTTCATATTTCCCTCCCCCTCTCATAAGCTGAAGATAGTCTATGATTAACATATCAAGTCCTTTTTCCAATTTAAGTCTTCTTGCTTTTGCTTTCATTTCAAGAATGGAAAGAGATGCGCTTTCATCTATAAAAATGGGTGCTTTTGCGATAACATTTGATGCCATGAGTATTCTGCTCCATTCATTCTGACTTATGTATCCGCTTTGAATTTTCTGAATATCCACTTTTGCTTCTGTTCCTAAAAATCTCAGCCCTAAGTTTTCTTTTGACATTTCAAGAGAAAATATTCCTACTTTCTTTTCTAATTTTATCGCAATATTGATAGCAGTATTTAGAACAAAAGCAGTTTTTCCCATAGAGGGTCTTCCTGCAATCACTATAAACTCTGAGTTTTTCAATCCTGAGGTCTTTATATCAAAATCAATAAATCCTGTCGGAATTCCCAGTATCCTTTCTCCTCTCTTTGAAAGAGCTTCAATTGCTTCTAAGGTTTCGCTTGTAATTTCTCTCATTTCAACAAACCCCTGTTTTATTCTCTTACCCGCTATCTCAAATATCCAATCTTGAGCTTTATCGAGGATTTCACCCGGATCTTCCCTTCCCTCAAATGTAGTCTGAATTATCTTAGAGCTGGAAATAATGAGCTTTCTCATGAGAGATTTTTCTTTGATTATTTCAGCGTAATATTCAACATTTAAACTTCTTGGGACACCATCTAACAACGAAGCTAAATATCCTGCTCCTCCAATTTCTTGAAGCTCTCCATTTCTTTCGAGCTCCTCAGAAAGGGTTAGGAGGTCAACGACTTTCCCTTTTTCTGACATTCCCATGATCCTTTTCATTATTTTCCTGTGAGAGTCAAGATAGAAATCCTCAGGAGAAATTATGGAAAGAACTGTATACAAATGAGAATTCTCAATTACCACTCCCCCAATTACAGCTCTCTCAGCTTCCACAGTGTGAGGTAAAGGTTTTCGTGGAATTGAAAAAATCTCATCCATAAAAATCATTCCTCCCTTAACACTTCTAACTTAATTTCAGCTTTAATCTCAGGTAAAATTTTAATGGGAATTGAGTAAATTCCGATTCTTTTTATTGGTTCCAGTAAAATTATTTTTTTCCTGTCAATTTCAATTCCCTGCTCTTCAAGAGAATTTTTTATGTCTGAGACAGTAACAGAGCCGAAAATCATATCCCTTTCTCCACCCTTTTTATATATCTTTAAATTTATATTATTCAGCTTTTCTGCTAATCCAATCGCATTAATTTTTTCCATCTCGATTCTCTTCTGAATTTTCTTTTTTTCGGATTCAATTAAAGCCATATTCGAATCTGTAATTTCAATGGCTAATTTTTTTGGAATTAAATAATTTCTTCCATAACCTGCCTTTACCTCTAACACATCACCTTTTTTTCCTAAATTTTCTATATCTTCTTTTAACATTACCTTCATAAGAGCCCCTTTTGTATAAAATTTTAATATTACTCGGGAAGAAATGGAAGAAGAGCCATGTGTCTTGCTCTTTTTATTGCTTTAGCCAGTTCTCTCTGATGATATGCACATATCCCAGTAATTCTTCTTGAAAGAATTTTTCCCCGATCTTGTAAGAATACCTCTATCAAATTTACATTTTTGAAATCAATATAGTCTATTTTTTCGAAACAAAATTTGCAGTATTTCTTTTTTGGCGCAAAATATCTTCTTGTTATTACTGATGATTCTTTTTTATCTGTCATATTCTTTTTCTCTCATTTACCTTGTTCGGCAAATTCTATATCTTCATCAGCCGATGATTTTATTCCTTCTTTTTTTCTCGCTTTTTTCTCTCTTTCCCGCTTTAACTTTTCAGACTTCTCTAAATATTCATCAAGCTTCAAGGTCAGATATCTGATGATTTTTTCATTCTGGTTAAATCTCCGCTCCAGTTCTTTTGGCAACCCAGGGGGTCCAGTGTAGGCAAAGAAACAATAATATCCTTCCTGAAACTGGCGTATCTTATACGCTAATTTTTTCTTTTCCCATCCGTCTTCCTTCAATAAATCTCCTTTAAAATCTTCAATTATTTTTTTCACATTGTTGATTATTAACTGCCTTTCATCATCTTTTACCTCTGGTGAAATGATGAAAGACGTTTCATAATTGCTCATTTTTCCTCCTTATGGCTCATAGCCCTTCATTAATGTAAGAAGAGCAAGGATTTATTCTCTTGTTAAATTTATTCATTGCAAAATCTTCCTCTTTTTTGATAATGAGTTCAGCTGCTTCAATTGCCTTTTCCAAAGATTTTTTTATCAATTTTTTTTCTTTTTTTCCGAAAGGAGAAAGAACATATCTTATCGCTTCTTTTTCTGACTTTCCTACACCTATTCTTACCCTGAAAAAAACATCAGTACCAATCTTTTCAATTATTGACTTCACTCCCTTATGGGCTCCTGCACTTCCCTTTTTTCTAATTCTTATTTCTCCAACCTGTATATCCATATCATCATAAATTACTATAAGATTTTCAGGAAGAATCTTTTCTCCCTTTAAAATTGCTTCCACTGCAATACCACTGTTGTTCATATATGTCTGAGGAAGAACAAGGGAGACCTCTTCATTAAATAATCTGATCTTTCCTGTATAGCTATAATATTTTTTTTCATTCAATCTAACATTCCATTTTTTTGCGAACATTTTCAAACACATGAAACCCACATTATGTCTCGTATTCCTGTATAAAAATCCTGGATTTCCCAATCCAACCAGTACCCACAATTTACTCCTCTTTCTTTTCTTCCTCTTCTTCTTTTTTCTTCTTAATAACTTCAGGCTCAACAACTGCTTCTTCAGCTGGAACCACAATTACTTCTTCTACTTCTTTCCTTGGAGCTTCAATCGTAAGTATTACCGAATCAGGGTCATCCAAAATTTTTATTTTTTTATCAAATTTTATATCCTCTATTTTCAAAGATTGTCCTATGTGCAAAGGAGAAATTTCTACATCTATTTTTTCAGGAATATCTTTAGGAAGACATTCTATATCGCATTCTCTGTGAAGAAATTCTATAAATCCTCCTTCTTCAGCTACTCCTATAGGTGTCCCTACCAAACTAATCGGGACTTTAACTTTTACTGGCTTATCCATTAAAACTTTGTAAATATCCACATGAAGTATCTCTGTTGTAAGCGGATCAATCTGAAATTCCTTCATCATCACGCTGTAAGTTTTTTTATCCACGTTAACTTTAAATATGATATTTTCCCCCATTTTCATAATCTTAATTATATCTTTCTTTTCAAGAGTAACTGGTATAGAAGATACATCACTTCCATAAATTATAGAGGGAATTTTCCCGATTTTCCTGATCTTCTTTGCATATTCTTTCCCCACCTTATCTCTTTTTTCTGCTCGTATTAAAATTTCTTCCATGACAATATCCTCCTATTGAAATAAAGAACTCACTGAGCTCTGTTCATATATTCTCTTTATAGCTTCTCCAAACAATTGTGAAACGGATAAAACCTGCATTCTTTCACCCAATTTTTTATCCTTATTAACATTTATTGTATCCGTTATTATAGCTTTCTCAATTGGAGAATTATCTATTCTTTTTACTGCTTCTCCAGATAATACAGCATGGGTGAAGGCTGCCCAAATTCTGGATGCCCTATGTTTTATCAGAAGATTAACAGTTTGAATCAGAGTTCCTGCTGTATCAACAATATCATCTAAAATTATTACATCTTTATTCTCCACATCTCCGATTATAGAAATCGATTCTGATACATTAGGCCCCGTCCTTCTCTTATAAACAATTGCTAAATCAGCACTCAAATGTCCTGCCATCATTCTTGCTCTCTCCACTCCTCCTGCATCTGGAGAAATAACAACTGGCTTCTTTAAATTGATAGAATTAAAATAAGAAATAAGAACCGGTAAAGCATATAAATTGTCAACAGGAATTGAAAAAAAACCCTGAATCTGAGGAGCATGTAAATCCATTGTGAGGACCCTGCTCACACCAGATGTTTCTAATAAGTTTGCAACAAGCCTTGCTGATATTGGAACCCTTGGTCTATCTTTTCTATCCTGCCTTGCATATCCATAATATGGAATTACTGCTGTTATTGAATTCACAGAAGCTCTTTTAAATGCATCCACCATTATCAACAATTCCATAAAATGAAAATTAACTTCATATGATGTGCTCTGAACTACAAAAACCTCTGCGCCACGAACATTTTCAAGTATCTGAAAATTAACCTCCCCATCACTGAAAGTTTTTAAAATAGCTTCGCCCAGAGGAATTTTCAAATATTCACATATTTTCTCTGCAAGGGGCCTGTTAGATGAACCTGAAAAAATTTTTATATTATTCATCTATCCTCAACCTCTCCCATAAAGGGCACCTTACTCCATAAGTAGAGTGCCGTGGCACAATGGAATAACAAAAGAAATTTATGTGCCACGAGACTATCTGGGGTGGGAGGATTCGAACCTCCGGATGCTGGTTCCAAAGACCAGTGCCTTACCGCTTGGCTACACCCCATTAATTCCATAAATATTTCCAGTAATATTTTCTCTCAATAAATTTTGCTATCTTAAAATCCATATTTTCAATTTTTTTTGCTGTTTTTTTAGCTTCAGAATATTCTTTAAAGATACCAAAAATACTACTTCCACTCCCGCTCATCAACACTAATTTAGCTCCTTCTTCTTTTAAAAATTTCTTAATGTATTTTAAATCTGGATGTATTTCTAATGAAACTTTCTCGAGATCGTTCTCCAAAGAGCTTAAATCCTTATTTCTCAGAAACCTATTTATATTACTTTCTTTTGTCTGAAAAGTCAATAACAAATTAGAATAAACAAAGCTTGTTGATAAACATATATCCGGAAAAATTAAAAAAGCCCATAAATTTTTGATATCTTCTAATGGAGTTATACTGGCACCTGTTCCGGTTCCCAGGGCAGTTCCTCCGCATAAAAAATATGGTACATCAGCACCCAGGGATTTTGAAATCGGCAACAAAATTGAATTATCTCCAGGAATACCCCACATTTTTTTTAATCCAACAAGAACAGAGGCTGCATTACTTGAGCCACCTCCCAATCCTTTACCAGGAGGGATTCTTTTTTTTATATAAATTCTAACGCCCTTTTTGATCCTGAAAGTATCCAGAAATATTTCACATGCCTTAAAAATAAGGTTGCTTCTATCCCACGGAATTTTTTGTGAATTCCCAGCTAAATAAATTCCCTTTTCAATCTCCTCAATATAAATGGAATCCCACAGATTAACACTCTGAAAAATTGTTTTTATCTCATGATAGCCATCCTTTCTCATTCCCAGAACTTCGAGTCCCAGGTTTATTTTAGCAAATGCCCTGAGCGATATGCTTCTCATCTTTCCAGAATTTTGATAACTCTATCTATATCAATGGATGTGTACATATCATAATCAAATTCAAAAGAGGGAAATAATCTTTGAATTTTAAAATTGAATATTTTTATTTTAATAGCTATATTTTCTTTTACATATTCCATCTCTTTTGGAAAGGAAGTACCTATAAAATATTTTTTAATTTTGAAAATTGAAACTCTTCTGATTCCCCTCATATCCTGTATCAATTCATCCTCATTCATCAAACACCCAAAAAGATTCTCCGATAACTCCTCGAGTCTTCCTTCCCAGAATTCTTTTGTTTCAGGAAAAAATAACTTTGTAGAGTTATTCTCAATATAGATTGAAACAAAATTTTTCCCAGAGGGCAGAATACCTTTAATAAAAACAGAATTTAATCCATCAAGATAATATAAAAAGTTAAAACTTATTAATTTCTGTCTGTTTTTATAATAAAATTTTCCGAAGCCGGATATTCTATCGGATAATTTCAATTCAGGATGGTGGGGAAAACAACTTATTAAAAAAAACGTAAGTAAGTAAGAGGTCAACCATCCCCTTCGCTCAGAAGATGGTTGACCTCTTAATTTAAATATGTGTTTTAGGCCACCTTTCCAGCTCATAAAATTTAAATTAAATTCTCTTGTCGCAAAACTTTATTTATTTCCCTCTTTTTTTATCTTGGTTACATTTTTAATTTTATTGTATAACTCTTTTTTATTCTTCGGGTTATAATCTGCCGCTTTCTTCCAGAACTCAAGGGCCAGATCATATTCTTTCAATGAAAAATACAGATCTCCCAGATGTTCTATTATTTCTGGTTCCCAGTTCTTTTTCCTATATGCCTTTTCCAGATAATCTTTAGCTTTCTCATAATCTTTCATCTTAAAATATACCCATCCAAGGGTATCGATATAATCAGGATTTTCAGGATCGATATTAACTGCCTTCTTACTCATTTCAAGAGCTTCTTTTAAATTTAAACCTCGTTCAGCCCACATGTATGAAAGATAATTTAAGGCAGATGAATTCTTCGGATTAATCCTTAAGCATCTTCTAAAATATTTCTCAGATTCAGAAATTCTATTGTTTTCCTCGTAATAGGCACCCCACCTCAGAAAAAGTTCATCTTTCATAGGAAATTCTTTTTCAGCTCTCTTAAAAAATTTTAGCCCTTTTTCCCAGTCCTTTTGTTTGTTATAAATCAATGCTCCTGTAGAATAATATTCAAGATGGTTGTATTCTTTTATTTTTTCTTTGACAAGCTGGAGCGCTTCGTTTCTTTTATTAACTGCTTTTAAAATTTCAATTTTAGTTATAAAAAGAAATTTGTCATCAGGAACTTCCTTCAAAAACTCATCCACAATTTTTAATGCATCCTCGTAATTCTTTTTTCCTTTTTTGATATAGGCTATATAAGAATTTGCTTGGAGATCCCTTTCGTTAATTTTTCTAACCTCCTGGAAATACTTCTCAGCATTATCATGGTCTTTCATAATTATATAAATATATCCAATCTCTTTCAGGATTGTTATCTTTAATCCATGGGGAATTGTCTCGTCATCTTTAAGGGATAAAAATACATTTAACGCCTCCTGATAATAATAAGTATCAAGATTGAGTTCTGATAAGTAATATCTTGGTACCCAATCTCCTGGGTAGAGATTTAGGATCTCTTGATAAACATCTTTTGCCTGTTCAAGCTTTTTGATCTGTTTTAAAATTTGTGCCTTTAAAATTAAAAGCTCTTTGTCAATTTTTTCTCTTTTCCGAGCTTGCTCAATTTCTTTAAGGGCTTCTCCATACTTGGATTTTCTGATCAATATTTTAATCAATCTTTTCTCAAAATTTAAGTCAGATTTATAAATTTGAACAGCCCTTGAATATAAATTTTCTGCTTTATCAAAATTTTTCTGAAGCTCATATAAATCCCCAAGAACGGAAAAAGCTCTATAATAATACGGATTTATATCGAGAGTTTTCAACAATAATTTTTCTGCTTCATCATATTTTTTCTCTCGAATGTAGACATCAGCAAGACTAAGATATCCTTCTATTGAGAAAGGAGAAATCTCGATTAATTTTTTGAGGCTCTCCTTTGCCTCTGGAATCTCGCCAAGATTTATGGATACATTTCCTAAAAGAAATAATGATTCGACATTGGATGGGTTACATTTTAAAGATTCTTTTAAAAAATCTTTTGCTTTTCTAAAGTATTTTTCATTTTCTTTTTCATTGCTGGATATATAAGAAAGATTTATCTTGGCTAATAATACATAAGCATCACAATTATTCGAATCAAGTTCTATTGATCTCATCGCATATTTTTCTGATTCTTCGAGCATGTCCAGATGAGCTTTAACCTCAGAAATATAATAATAAATGGCAGATGGCTCTTCAGAGTATTTAAGCGATTCCTGGAGCAATTTATCAGCTCTTTCCCAATTCCCCTCAAATATTTCCTGACTTGAAAGAAGGAAATAGTAGTAACTTAAATACGAATCTTTCTTTTCCTGAGAAAATAGCATCGATAATGATAGTACAATTATTATAGGAGCAAATAAATTTCTCATTTTTGGTTGCCTTATTTTAAACGGAAACCGTAATCATCAACTTCTGTTTCATTTTTGGATTTTTTTGAGGAAGAGCCTTTTAGTTTCCATTTAAAACAAGTTATCCTGAAACCAAGACTTGGAAGGAATATCAATGCAAGGACAAAAAAGAATGCAAGGAATAGCAAAAAAAATATTTCCCACCTCATAAAACCTCCTTTACCATACAGTACATTAGATTACTTCTAATACCTTTTTTAAAAAAGAAGGTTCAGGAAGTGCTCCCTCAAATTGAATTTTTTCATTAATTACCACTTTAGGAACACTGTATACATTGTAATTGATTGAAAGCTCTTGGAATTCTGTAGACTCAATCATATCTGCTCTTATGTACTCGTTTTCAATTGCCATTTTATGGGCTAATCTTACTGCGGATGGACAATATGGGCAGCTTGGAGTTACAAATACTTTTATATGAACTGGAACATTAATTTTTTTCAACTCTTCTTTTGTTTTTTCGCTCAAACCGGAATCTCCTTTGGATATATCTATTATATCCCCAAGAAGAGAAGCAAATTCGTATCCTGCTGGAACCCCATAATATCTGATTCCTAAATCAGTATCTTTCTCCAGTACTATTGCAGGGACTCTTTCAATTGAATATTTCTCCACCATTTCTTTATCCGATGAGAAGTTTAAAATCTCCATTTCTATTTTATCTGAAAGCATGGAAAGCTCAGAAATCAAAGCAATAGTTTCTTTGCAATACTGACAATTTTCTTCTTCATCTCTAAAAATTCTTATTCGAATTTTATCTTTGAGACTTTCAAACATCTTTTTAATTTCTTTTGAATCTTCATCTGAAATATAAGACATCTATATCCTCCTTCAAAGTTCTTTTTCCTCCTTCTGAGAAAAAATTAAATTAATTATAAATTTTTTTTTAAAAATCGTCAAATTGTTGACATCTCTTTACAAATTTAATAAAAAAGGCTTGATGGAAATGCTATGGCAATTAATTTATCTCCTGCTACTATTCCTTTCATTTCCCTATTTCCTGTGCAACAAAATCCTCAAGAAAAAGGAATTTCCAGTTTTTTTGAGAAGGCTGGGTTTCAATTTAAAAAAAGACAAAAAAGAAAAAAAAAGAATATGGATTCATGCTGTATCTCTCGGAGAAGTACTCCTTACAAGCCCCATTATTTCAAAAATAAAAGAGTTAGGGAAATTTGACGTATATATAACAACCACAACTCAAACCGGATACCAGGTAGCAACGGAAAGATTGAGTGGAATAAAAAAAATTTTTTTCTCGCCCCTTGACATCAGGTTCTCTGTTAAAAAATATTTAAATTTCATCTCTCCTGATATACTAATCCTTGTAGAAAATGAAATATGGCCAACTCTTATTTTGGAAACAAGGAAACGTAATATACCGATTTTGCTGATAAATGGCAGGATGAGTGATAGAACTTTTAAATATTTTAATTTTTTCAAGTCTATCATAAAACCTATAGTAAACAAAATCGATTACTTTCTCGTTCAGGATAATGAAACATACAATAAGTATAAAATACTTGGAATTTCTGAAGAAAAACTGCAAATCTCTGGAAACCTCAAAGCTGACACTGCATTTCCATTTTTTACAGAAAATGAAATTGAAATCCTTAAAAGTCAATTCAACCTTAAGGGCAAAAAAATTTTTGTTGCAGGGAGTACTTCAAAAGGAGAAGAAAATACAATCCTTGAGGCTTATTTAAAAGCAAAAAAAGCTAATGACGATTTGAAACTTATTCTGGCTCCAAGACATCCGAATAGATTCGAAGAGGTTGAGAGAATAATAAAAAAATATAAATTAAAAATGAAAACAAGAACCTCATTCCAGAATAAAGAGTATGATGTCCTTCTTCTTAACACCATAGGAGAGCTTTGCAAATTCTATGCAATTTCAAATGGAGTTTTTGTTGGAGGAAGCCTTGTGTCTAAAGGGGGCCATAATATCCTTGAACCAGCCTTCTACTCCAAACCTATCTGTTTTGGAAAATATATGTCTAATTTTAAGAATATTTCAGAAATTTTTTTAAAGAAAAAAGCATCTATCTTGATAAAGAATGAAAAAGACTTGGTAAATTTTATCAAAAAAATTGATTCTGAAGAATTAAAAAGCATGGGAATAAGGGCATACAAAACATATCTCTCGCTTAAAGGTGGAACCGAAAAAACAATCGATAAAATCCTGAGTCTTATTTAATTTAATGAAAAATATTATATATTTTATCATAAGTTTATTTTTTAAAACTTTTAATCGATTAAGGGGTATCTTTTATAAACTTAAACTTTTCGATCAGGTTAAATTTGATGTACCAGTCATCTCAGTTGGAAATATCTCCTTCGGAGGAACAGGGAAGACCCCGGTTTCTATTGAATTGGTAAAAATTCTGTTGAGTTATAATTTTCGACCGGCAGTAATAATAAGAGGATATAGAGGAAAATTAGAAAAAAAAGGCGCCATTCTTTCTTATGGAGAACGCATCCTCTTGGATGAAGATTCAGCCGGGGATGAGGCTGTAATGATAGCTAAAAATTTAAAAATTGCAGGGGTTTTTATCGGCAAGAACAGAATAAATTCAATAAAGAAAGCCAAAGATTCTGGATTTAACATAATTATTCTTGATGATGGATTTCAGTACAGAAAAATAAAAAAAGACATCGAGATCGTCCTTTTTGATCATGAAGACAGAACCCCCAGACGGGAAGGTCTATCATCTCTTAAAAGAGCAGATATAATTATGATAAGAAATGGAATACATGATAAATCTATTAAAAAATTCCTCGATCGAAATATCTATGAATACAGAATAGAGCCAATTGGAATTTATGATGGTAATGATCGTTTACTTAAAGAGAATGTATCCGGTAAGAAAGTCATCGCTTTTTGTGGAATCGCAAACCCTGCCAAATTTCTGGAAACACTTAATTCCATCGGATTGGAGGTGGTAAATTTTGTAAGATTCTCCGATCACCACAGATATACCCGAAAGAATATAAAAAAAATGGAATCCATTCTAATCGATAAAAACGCTGAATTTCTTATAACCACAGAAAAAGATATGATTAAAATTAAAAATTTAAAGGCGAGATATCCAATGTATTACTTAAAGATTAAAGCTCAATTCAATGAAAAATTTCTGAAATACTTCGAAAATACATGCATACCTCTTTTTATCCAAAATGAAGCCCAAATTTAAAATTGAATTTGTTTTTATATTGCTCGTAAAAACGATAATAAATTTTTTTCCCAGATACATCGCATTAAAAATTGGAGGTCAAATAGGGAAAATTCTATATTTTTTGGATAGAGCTCACAGAAAAACAGTTCTAAAGAATCTCTATATTGCATTCAAAAATGAAAAATCAGAAAAAGAATTAAATGAGATAGCAAAAAATACTTTCATTCATTTCGGAAAAGTAATCGCTGATATCTTTAAATCTCTTTACATAAAAAAAGAAGAATTATTAAAAATAGTAGAAATAAATGGGATAGAAAATTTAGAAAATGCTCTGAGAAACAAAAAAGGAGTCCTCCTTTTCTCAGCCCATTATGGAAACTGGGAAATAGCTGTATTAAGGTTAGCTCTGGAGCATGATGCAATATGCTGGCTCGCAAGAAAAATGGATAATCCATATCTGGAGAATATTATTTCAAAAGTAAGGCAATCGTTCGGCAGTAAGATTATTTATAAAAAAAATGCTACAAGAGAAGTGCTCTCTCACTTAAGAAAGAACACCATTATCGGAATCCTTATAGATCAAAATATTTTAGAGAAAGAAGGTCTTTTTGTGGATTTTTTAGGAGAAAAAGCCTCAACCACTCCTTTTCTTGCCATATTTCATTTAAGAACTGGAGCACCCATTATCCCAATGTTTTGTGTTCCCGATTCAAACTATAAATACTATGTGAAATTATATCCTCCAATTCAATTTGAGAATTATGATCCTTCAATAAAAAATCAGTTGAAAATAACTCAGTTTTGCACTAAAATTATTGAGAAAGAAGTTAAAGAGAACCCAGCTTTTTGGTTTTGGTTTCATAAAAGATGGAAAACAAGGCCGAAAGGAGAAAGGAGTCTTTATGAAGATTTCTCTTAACATTTTTATTTTAATTTTTTTATTAAGTTTAATGTGCTTTCCTATAAATATTTTCGCATATAAACAATTTCTCACAAAGCACCCTGAAGGGATATGGGGAAGAGACGAAAATCATTTAAGTGGCACAACACTATTTTATATAAATGGAGAGACTAACATGGAGAGAATTCAAAATTTCTTAAATTCAATTCACTGGTATGGTCATGATTCCTTCATGATCAAATGGGAAAGAATAATCTACATTGACCCATGGAACTTACCTAAAAATTTAGAAAAAGCTGATTTAATTCTTGTGACCCATCCTCATTACGACCATTTCTCCGTGGAAGATATTGAAAAAATAAAAAAACAGGGAACTATCCTTGTGGGTCCTAAAGATGTAATATCCCAATACAAAGGTGAAAAAAAAGAAATCGCTCCTGATACTGAAATAGAAGTGATGAATGTTAAAATAAAAGGTATCCCTGCCTATAACATCAACAAAAAATTTCACCCAAAGGCTAACAACTGGGTAGGTTATATAATAACACTCGACAATATAACACTCTATCATACAGGAGACACTGATTTTATTCCAGAGATGAAAAAAATTGAAAAAATTGACATAGCTTTTTTCCCTGTCGGTGGCACTTATACCATGGATGCCTTAGAAGCCGCAGAAGCATGCAATGCGATATCACCAAAAATAGCAATTCCAATGCACTGGGGTTCAATTATAGGAAACTACGATGATGTGGAAACATTCAAAAAACATTGTAAATCAGAAATAAAAGTTCTGAAGAAGGAAGAATAATCTGAATGAGGCAAAATGGAAGACCATTCGATAAAATTAGACCTATAAATATAGTACCTAATTACCTAAAATTTGCTGAGGGCTCTGCTTACATTGAACTTGGTGAAACAAAAGTGATAACTACGGTTTCAGTAGAAGAAAAAGTCCCCGCATTCTTAAAAGGAACCGGAAAGAGCTGGATTTCAGCAGAATATTCAATGCTTCCAAGGTCCACTGAAAAAAGAAATGTGAGAGAAAGCACGCAGGGCAGAGTATCCGGAAGAACCCATGAAATACAGAGAATGATAGGAAGGTCTCTAAGAGCTGTAGTAGACCTAAATCTTCTTCCTGAAAAAACGATATTTATAGATTGCGATGTCATTCAGGCAGACGGTGGCACAAGAACGGCATCGATAACCGCATCATGCGTGGCTCTTGGATTAGCATTTCAAAAAATGGTAGAAAAAAATTTGATCCAACAAAACCCTCTGAAGAAATTGGTGGCTGCCATTTCCGTTGGAATCATTGATGGGAATAAATTACTCGATATGGATTACAACGAAGATTCAAGAGCAGAAATTGACCTTAATGTTGTTCAAACAGAAACTGGAGAGATTGTCGAAATTCAGGGAACAGGAGAGGTCAGACCTTTTACAATAGAAGAAATAATTGATTTAACCAGTCTTGCCAGAAAAGGGCTTGAAGAAATATTCGAGATTCAGAGAAGAATATTATTTTAAAAGAATCTTTGGTATAATTATAAAAGATGGGAGTAAAATTAGGGGATTTTTTATTAAAAGAAAAACTCATAACAAAAGAGCAGCTTGATATAGCCCTTGAATATCAGAAAAAAAATGGGATAAAATTAGGGAGTGCCCTCCTTAAACTTGGTTTTGTTACAGAAGACGAGATCATAAATGTACTTAGTAAACAATATGGATATCCGGCGATAAACATTTCTAAATTTGATGTAGAACCAGAAATTATAAAGCTCATTCCTGCAGATGTTGCAAGAAAATACATTATCCTTCCCATTCACAGAATCGGAACCATCCTTACGGTCGCAATGTCAGACCCAACGAATCTTACAGCGATAGAAGATGTAAAATTCATAACAAATTTAAATGTACAACCTGTTATTGCTCCAGAATCAGCTCTAAAGGTAGCCATTGATAAACATTACGGTTCCTTGTATGAAGTTGAAGTTAAAAAGGTGATAGAAAAAGCAAAGAAATTTGACACAGCAAAGATTCAAGTGGTAGAGGAAATACCAAAAGATGAATTTGTGGATTTGGAAAAAATATCTGAGGAAGGCCCAATTGTCCAACTTGTTAATTTAATCATCTCAGAGGCCATTAACCGGGGAGCTTCAGACATCCATATGGAACCTTATGAAAAAGAATTCAGGATAAGATACAGGATAGATGGGATTCTCTATCCTGTTATGACACCACCATATCGAATGAAAGATTCATTCATATCAAGAATAAAAATTTTAGCCAAAATGGATATAGCAGAGAAAAGACTTCCTCAGGATGGAAGAATTAATATTAGAATCAAGACACAGAATAAAAACATAAAAGAAGTTGATATGAGAGTTTCGTCTCTTCCAACGATGTTTGGAGAAAAAATTGCCATCAGAATACTCGATAGAGAACAGTTAAAACTCGACCTTGGTTCCCTTGGTTTTGAACTAAGTTCCCTTGAAAAATTCGAAAAGCAAATAAAAAAACCTTGGGGAATAATACTCGTAACAGGACCTACTGGAAGCGGAAAAACAAACACTCTTTATTCTACAATTTCTACTCTTAATTCTCCAGAAATAAACATTTTAACAGCAGAGAACCCGATAGAATTCAATCTTTTTGGAATAAATCAAGTTCAGATAAAAGAAGAGATTGGGCTGACATTTGCAACCTGCCTAAAGTCTTTTTTAAGACAGGATCCAAACATAATATTAGTGGGTGAAATAAGAGATTTTGAAACCGCTGATATCGCAATAAAAGCAGCTCTGACAGGACATCTTGTTTTAAGCACAGTCCATACAAACGATGCTCCAACAACGATATCAAGATTAATAAACATGGGTATCGAACCTTATCTTATAGCAACATCAGTCAATCTGATTGTCGCTCAGAGACTTGTTCGAAGGATATGTAAAAAATGCAGAACTGAAACTCAGGTTCCACCTCAGGCTTTAATAGACCTTGGATTTTACCCTGATGAAATTGAAAAAATCACCATTTTTAAAGCCAGGGGATGTCCAGAATGTAATGATACTGGATACAAAGGAAGAATAGGGCTGTTCGAAGTAATGGAATTGACTGAAGAACTCAGGGAAATGATTATATCAGGGGCAAGCACTTCAGAAATAAGAAACAAAGCAATTTCCCAGGGGATGATTTCTTTGAGAAGAAGTGGCCTTGAAAAAATTAAGAGTGGTATTACATCAATAGAAGAAGTTTTAAGGGAGACAATAAATGTATGATTATAAAATTGATAAAATAATGGATTAAAAAATGGCAGCACCTATGCATGAATTATTAAAGATAATGGTTGATATGGGAGCCTCTGACCTTCATATAACTCCCAATATTCCTCCCCAGATAAGGCTTCATGGAGATCTAAGGTCTCTTGATCATCCTCCGTTAACTGCCGTTGAAACAAAACAATTGATTTACGCCATCCTGAACGATGCTCAGAAGCATAAATTTGAAGAAAATTTGGAACTAGATTTTTCATTCGGGATAAAGGGCCTTGCGAGATTCAGAGCAAACATTTTCTATCAGAGAGGAGCTGTTTCAGGCGCATTTAGAAGAATACCCTATGAAATATGGAGTTTTGAACAACTGGGAATACCAGCTCATGTGGCGAAGCTTTGCGATAAACCAAGAGGATTGATTCTTGTAACAGGGCCAACTGGTTCAGGAAAATCCACAACTCTTGCTGCAATGATCGATAAAATCAATTCTGAAAGGCCTGTTCATATTCTTACGATTGAGGATCCAATCGAATACCTCCATACCCATAAAAGGGCAATCGTAAATCAAAGAGAATTGAATACAGACACCCTTTCTTTCCCCAATGCCCTTCGATCAGCGTTGAGGGAAGACCCTGATGTAGTATTGATAGGTGAGATGAGAGACCTGGAAACAGTAGAATCTGCTTTGAGAATTGCAGAGACAGGTCATCTTACCTTTGCAACTCTCCATACAAATTCTGCAGCTCAAACTATAAACAGAATAGTGGATATCTTCCCTCCCCATCAACAAGCTCAGGTAAGAACCCAGTTAGCTTTAACTTTAGAAGGGATATTATCCCAAGCACTTCTTCCGAGGGTAGATGGAAAAGGTAGAGTCCTTGCAATGGAAATTCTCATTCCAAACTCTGCGATCAGAAATTTAATAAGAGAAGATAAAATTCATCAGATTTACGGAATTATGCAGACTGGCCAGGAGAAATCTGGAATGCAAACATTAAACCAATCCCTTGCAAATCTTTATTTCAGGGGTTTGATTTCCCTTGAAACAGCTATATCAGTATCCAATTTTCCTGATGAACTATCCGATATAATCAACAGGGGAACCACGGTTCAGAAAGCTCCTTCAATTCCTCATTCATACAACCCGAAAAAATACTGAGATGGAATTCAAAAAATATTTTTTTAAAAATTTACCATAAGGGATGATACAATGCCTACTTATACCTGGCAGGGAAGAAATAGATTCGGACAATTTGTAAAAGGAGAAAGAGTTGCTTCTTCAATAGAAGAAGTTTCAAAACTTCTTCACAGAGATCAAATAGTTCCAATAAACATTGAAAGAAAGAAAGTGCTTCCTATCCCACCCATCCTGCCAAAAAAGGTTTCTTTAAGAGAATTAGCAGTGCTTTCAAGACAATTTGCAGTAATGTTCTCAGCAGGACTTCCTATAGTTCAATCCCTCGAAATCCTGGGAACCCAGCAGACCAACAAGCATTTCAGAGAGGCAATTCTTGAAGTCAAAAAAAGTGTTGAAGAAGGTTCAACTCTTAATAATGCTTTAAAAAAATTTCCAAAAATATTCAATGAACTGTACTGCAACATGATCGCATCAGGAGAGGCATCAGGAAATCTGGATTTGATTCTTCAGAGAATCTCTGCATATATGGAGAAATCTGTAAAGTTAAGGGGACAGATTAGATCAGCAATGGCTTACCCGATAGGAGTAATTTCAGTTGCGATTATCATCCTCTCCCTAATTTTATGGAAAATAATACCTGCTTTTAAAAATTTATTTCAAGATTTAGGGGCTTCTTTGCCTTTTTTCACTCAGGTTGTAATCTCATTAAGCAATTTTTTCGCCAATAATATTTTATTGTTTATATTGATAATCACTGCTGGAATTTTCGGATTCAGACAATACTATAAAACATATCGAGGAAGAAGAACTGTGGATGCATTTATCCTTAAAATTTATGTTTTTGGCGAGCTTATTAAAAAAATATCTTTAGCAAGATTCGCAAGAACTCTTTCAACTCTTATATCAAGTGGTGTTCCAATGCTCGAAGCTATGAGTATCACATCAAAAACAGCTGGAAATTCAATAATAGAAGACTCGGTAAACAAGTCAAGAGAGTCTGTGGCAGAAGGGAACTCCCTTGGTGATTCATTAAAGGTTACCAAAACATTTCCGCCAATGGTAGTGCAAATGATAAATGCAGGAGAACAAACAGGCGCTCTTGATGAAATGCTCGATAAAGTAGCTGAATTCTATGAGGATGAAGTTGAAAAAACTGTTCAAACTCTTGTATCTCTTTTAGAGCCTGCGATGATTGTATTTCTTGGGATTTTGATAGGAGGCATTGTAATTTCGATGTACCTTCCCCTCATAAAGCTCCTCGGTGAATTTTAAAATTCTTAACAAAATTAAATTGTAAACCAAAAATGCGGTTTTAAAATTTGAGCAGCAAGGGTGACCGAGAAAAATATTTTATGTAAACGAGAGACCATCCATCTTCTGAGCGATATCTCCTTGAGCATCTTAATACTTAAGAGAGAATGTATTCTAAACATGCAGAGTGCCTGAAAAAAGTATTTTATGTTAATAAAAAAAATTTTTGAGAATCGATAAATTTGCCTTCTGTAGAAAAGAAGAGACCTCTTAAAAAGCTCCAGATGCAAGGCGCAGTGAAGCTTTGAGCGGAGGCGTACTTTCTGTACGTTGGAGTGATAAAGCTGAGACTGCAACGCAGCAGATGGACTTTTTCAGAGGTCTCTTAAAAATAAGTTGACTTTATATAAATAGGTTGATATAAATATAATAAATTTGAGAGGAGGAATGGATGAAGGAAGAAAAAGGTTTTACATTGATTGAACTTCTAATCGTTATTGCTATAATTGGGATAATCGTCACAATTGCCACTCCTCAATTTATGAATGCCTTACAAAAAGGCAAACAAAAAACGACGATGGCAAACATAAGAAGCATCGGAACTGCTATTGAGTCCTATATAACAGACTATTACTTTGCTCCACGACAGGCAACTTTAGGTAATATTTCAAATATTGCAGCGGATTTAGCACTATACACCAGAATACCAGCCACAGATGGATGGGGAAACCCAATTCTTTATGAAGCAAGCGATGCTGCTAATCCTGAATCATATACAATTCTTTCATATGGAAGAAATGGTGCAGAAGATGCTGGGATAGCAGATGGTTATCCCGCCACCCAATTCGAAGGAGATATAATTTTTCAAAATGGAGATTTTGTAAAAAAGCCAAAATCTTAATTCCTTAAATAACCGCAGATCAATATATTATTGAAACAAATTGATGATTAAAAGGTGATAATTTTTAAAAATGCGTTAAACATATTAAGTATTTCATTAATTTTTGCTTTTTTTCTTCTTTTTCCTCCTGAAAATAAACCATTTTCATTAATTCTGATACCTCTTCTTCTCATCTTTTTCTTTATTTTAAAGAAAGAGATATTAATCCCAAAATTTTCAGAAGCATTTTTATTTTTTTCTCTGATAATTTTTTCATTTTTCTTCAATAATAAAACCTTTTTTTCTCTGGAATTCTTTTCCTATTTTCTGATAATTATTTCAACTTACATTCTATTAATAAACTCGGAGAAAAAAACCCTTCTGATAGTATTTGAATTTACAGCGATTTCAATCATCATATATGGCTTTTTGCAGAAATTTTTTCTATTCGACATAGCGATCAAAGAAATTATCTCAAATCAAAACCTAAATGAATTCTTCAAAAATGCTGCTTTAATCAGACTTCAAAGTGGAAGAGTTTTTTCAACTTTTTCACTTCCCACAGCTCTCGCAGCATTTCTTACCGTCACTATTCTAATATCCCTCGGAAGGCTTTTTTCTCAAAGCACAAGAAAACTCTCAAAATTTTTTCCTATTATAATTATTCTTCTCTCTTTCCCACTTATCATGTTCACCCAATCTTTTGGCGCTGCTTTTGAACTTGGAACCGGACTCTTTGCTTTTTACATACTCTCTGAAAAAAGAAAGAATAAAAATCTGATTCTATTTCTTTTTATAGTGATTGTCATTTCTTTTATCATCTTAATTGAAAGATTTTCAAGTTTCCATGAGGAATCACCATTATTTTTGAGGCTTTCAAACTGGAGGGTTGCAGCACAGATTTTTCTTTCAAGCCCATTTTTTGGAATCGGGCTGGGAAACTATGGAATAGGTTCTTCTCTATTCACACTTGGAGGAGAAAGCTTTTCAAAATATGCCCATAACGTATTTTTACATATATTTGCAGAAACAGGAGCTTTAGGGGGCATCCTTTTCATAGGGATTATATTTTCATGGTTATTCTCGAAAATAAAAAATTCTAATAATTCCTCAAAAGATGAACTATTTTACCTTTCAACGTTTTTTGCTTTTTTAGCTTACAATTTAATCGACATCGGAATTTTTTTCCCAGGCATGGGATTTTTAGGAGCTTTTCTTCTCTCGATTCTCAACAAAAATCAAAACTACGTTCAACTAAATAAATTATCCAGAAAAATTTTTATTCTTTTGGTCATATTGATATCGGTTTTTTCCATATGGATTAATGTATCAAATTATCTTAACTCCCTTGCAGAAGAGAGGCTTATGAACAGAAATAATGATTCTGCCCTTAGTATACTTAATGCATCGAACTCAATAAATCCTTACAACCCAAAAACTTTTAATAAAATTGCAGAGATTATGTTTCAGAAAGGAGATTTAGAAAATTCATATAAATATTTAAAAAGAGCGATTGACCTTGACCCTAACTCGTTTTCCCTCTACCGAAATTTCTTCAATCTTTCTCTTCAAAGAAAAGAATTGATTGAAGCTTATCTCTATATATATAAAGCTGAAAGACTCTTTCCATCAAGAGAAGAATTCAAAAAAGAAAGATTAAACTTACAAAAATTTCTTATTGAGGAAATTAAAAAGAAATGAGTTATTTTTTTATTATTTTATTTTGCCTTGCCGTATTTTTCTTCCCCGATAGAAAATATGACTATGTAACTTTCATTATATATTCAATACTTATTCTATTTTTCATTTCAAAAAAAATTAAATCGAAAAACTTTTTACTTAGGTTAAATGTAATTCATATACTTTTTTTAAGTTTATTAGTTTTCTCTATTCTATCTTCATTTTTTACTTTCTATAAGTACCCATCGATAATCAGAATCCTTGATTTAACATTCATAATTATTGCTTATCTGAGTTTTTCTTATTTAAATAAAAGAGAGGAAAAATTTTTTGTAGATTTCTCTTACTTCGGAATATTCGTATTATCAGTTTATAGCACGTTAAAATATTTTATTAAGGATGAATTAAGAGCCAGTGCAAATTTTCTAAATCCCAATCATTTTGCAATTATTGTGCTATTCGGAATTATCATAGGAATTATAAAAATATTTTATGAGAAGAAAAATTTACTACTCCATTCTCTGCTCACCCTCTTTATGACAGTATCCCTTTTATTTGTAAAATCCAGATCTGCCTTCCTGAGTTTCTTTGTGCTTCTTTTCCTCTTTATTTACATAAAAAATAAAAAATATTTAGTTCTCGTCCCTGTTTTAATCGCCCTTCTTCTCTTGATTCCAAACCCATTCTCAAAATTTTTCTTTGAGCTTACAAAATCCGACCCATTTGCTTTTGCGAGGATTAAAATTTGGCTTATGGATCTTGAAATGTTCAAAGATCACCTATTAGTTGGGGTTGGAGCAAACAATTTCCCCCATGCAATGCCTCCTTATATATTCCCGAACAAAAACTTAATCGCCCATTATGGAATCGCTGCAAGACAGGCCCATAATAATTATTTAGAAATCCTTGCAGAATTGGGAATTGGAGGGTTTGTTTTTCTTTTCGGAATAGTCTACTTTATTCTAAAAACTTTTCCCTCGATAAAGAAAGACCAAAATGGATATATACTTATGTCATATCTGGCTCTTCTTTCAATTTTTATAAATGCTTTCTTTCAAAATTGCTTTTTCCATCCGTCAATTCCACTGTATTCAATGATTTTCCTTTCTTTAATACTTAAAAATACAAGAAATTTATTACCCGAGTTGATAAGAAAAGAATTTAGAATGAAAAAATTACCACTCGTGTTTTCGTTAATATTTCTCTGGCTTATAACTGCTGCCTTTCCTGCTTCCACATATTATTATTTCTATGAAAAAACGGGCAAAGCCCTTGCAGAGAAAGATATAGTAAATGCAACAAAATACATCAAGAGGTCAATATTTTTGACTCCTTTAAATGCTCGATTTCATTATGATTTAGGTAAAATCTACAGCTCATTTTTTATCCAGACAAAAAACCTTGAAATTTTAGCGTATGCAGATGAGAAATTTAAGCATGCTCTAAGGTTAAATCCTAAATATAATGAGGCAGCTGGTGAACTGGGTTTTCTTTACTTTTCATTGTTTAAAATGTTTCCAACAGAAGAAAATTATCAAAAAACTATTCTATGGTACACAAAAGCGATGGAACTCAACCCAAAATACCCTTTTTATCCCTTTGCCCTCGGGAATTTCTTTTTAGATGTCACAGGAGAGGATAAAAAAGCTGAAAATTTCTTCAGGAAAGCAATAGAAATAGAGCCAAACTTTGTTGGGGCCCATTTAAGGTTAATCGAAATACACAAGTTCAGAAAAGATAAACATGGTGAAGAGAAAGAAAAGAGAATAGTAAAATCAATCCTTGAAAGAATAAAAGGTCAGGAGTTTGAAATTGATTATTTCCAGAAAATATTGAATTTTCCAGAAAAATACAAAGAAATTCTCGATTGATTACGATTAACTCAATGCAATATAATCTCTCAAATGGTTTCAATAATAATTGTAAATTATAACGGCGTATCTTTTTTAGAAAAGCTTTTAAATTCTATAAAAAAACAAACTTATAAAGATTTTGAAATAATTTTTATCGACAACAATTCCTCAGATCATTCATTAAGAATTGTTGAAAATTTAAAAAATAGTTTTTCAATAAAAATCATAAAAAACAAACAAAATTTAGGATTTGCAAAAGCATGCAATCAGGGAATTAAAGAATCAAAAGGAGAATACATCCTGATTCTTAATTTTGATGTTTATTTAGAATCTAATTTTCTCGAAATGGCTTTGAACGGGTTTAGGAAAGACAAAAAAATAGGCATGGTTTCAGGCAAAATATTAAGGTTTGATAAAGCAACCATTGATTCAACAGGACAATTCCTTTCGATAACAAGAAAGGTGATAGAAAGGGGATATGGTAAAAAAGATATTGGAAAATTTGAAAAAGAAGGATTTGTATTTTCATCCTGTGGAGCCTGTGCCTTCTATAAAAAAGAAATGCTCGATCAAATAAAAATCGATGAAGAATATTTTGATGAAGACTTTTTCTCTTTCTGGGAGGATATAGATTTAGGATGGAGAGCAAATCTATTCGGATGGAAAGGTTACTATGTACCTGAAGCAGTAGCATACCATTTCCGAGGAGGAACCCAGAAAAGAAAAACTATTCTGGGAAATTTCTTTCGAATAGCCTCAAGAGAGAAACCCATAATCTTTCATGTGGTAAAAAATCACTATCTTACTCTGATAAAAAATGAAAAACTTAAAGATTTTGTCTTGTATTTGCCTTTTATCATGGGCTTTGATATTTTACTCTTCTTATACTTACTATTTTTTTCGCCCTCAATTTTTGCAATGATTTATAAAAATAGGAAAATATTCAAAAGGGCAATCGAAAAGAGAAAGAAAATAAAAAATAAGCTAAAAGAGATTCAATGATTCTTGGCACATTAGTATTTTTTCTATCACTTTTAATTTCAATCTATGGAACACCTATAATCAGAAATATCTCGATAAGATATGGAATCCTTGATAAGCCAAATGGTATTCTAAAAATTCATCCTGAGCCAATTCCCTACCTTGGCGGAATCTCGGTTTTTGTTTCCTTTTTGATTCCATTACTGTTGATTTACGATTTCAATAAAAAAGAACTCGGAATGCTTCTGGGAGGAAGTATAATCATTATTCTCGGACTTATCGATGATATAGGCGGGCTTACTCCTTACATCAAATTTTTTGGCCAGATTCTTGCAGGCTATATTCTGATAAAAAGTGGGGTTTTCATAAACATCATCTTTATACCAGCCCCATTTGATTACATAATAACTTTTCTATGGATAATCGGCACAATAAATGCTTTTAATTTCATCGATATAATCGATGGTTTTGCCTCAGGAATAGCTATTATTGCTGCCTTTTTCCTTTTATTCTTTTCAATTATCGATGGGAAAACTGAAATAGCGATTTTCTGTACAGCTCTTATAGGAAGTATCTTAGGATTTCTAAAATATAACTATCCTCCTGCAAACATTTACCTCGGAGACACAGGATCAATGTTTATCGGGTTTATCCTGGGGTCATTGATGATTCCCATAAGTTATACAAAATATAACTTCCTTGGTTTTATTAACCCGTTGCTTATTCTTGGAGTTCCGCTTTTCGAAATAATCTTTGTGAGTCTTATCAGGACTTCAAAAGGAAAATCCCCTCTGATTGGGAGTAAAGACCATTTTCCGCTGAGACTTAAGAAAAAATTTAATCTTTCCACAAAGCAGCTAATAAATATCCTCTTCATTATCGCATTTTTTCTTGGCTTAGCCTCAATTTTTAATTACTATCTAAGTCTAAATTCCTCAGTTATTCTTCTTTCGATAATTCTAATTATTTTTATACTTTCTGGCATTATGCTTTCAAAAATTAAAATGGAGTGAAATGCCTGAAATTGCAATAATTGGTTCAGGTCTTACAGGATTATCAGCTGGCTATCATCTCAAAGGCTTTGATTATAAAATATATGAAAAGGATGAAAGAGTTGGGGGGCTTTTAAAATCATTTAATCTGAATGGATTTACATTCGATCATGGAGGCCATCTTCTCCATGGAAATAATTCCTATTTTAATCAGAAAATTAAAGAATTTTTAGGAGAAAACATCATCTCCCATAAAAGAAAATCCTTTATACACATGATGGATACATTAATCCCATTTCCTTTTCAGGTGAACCTTTATGGACTTCCTAAGGAAGTGATTTATAAATGTGTTTTGGGGTTTATTAAAAAAGAAGAAAGAAAACTGTCACCAAAAAATTTCAAAGAATGGATTTTGAAAAATTTCGGAAGAGAGATAGCTGAGCATTTTCTTTTTCCATACAATAAGAAATTCTGGAGAAGAAACTTGGAAAAATTGACCTATGAGTGGTGTTCATGGGCTATTCCTATACCAGACCTCGAGCAGATAATAAAAGGTTCTCTTGGAATTAAAATTGAAAATCTGGGTTATAACCCTGAATTTCACTATCCGGAAAAGGGCGGAATTGAAAGCCTTATCAAAGGAATTTTAAAAAGTATAAAAAATATTAAAACAAACACAGAAATTGTAAAAGTTGACCCTTTAGAAAAAGAAATATTTTTTAAAAATGGTCAAAAAGAAAAATACAAGTTCCTTATAAACACAATTCCAGTCAAACTATTTCTAAACATGCTGGAGAAAATCCCAGAAAAAATAAGAAAGCTTGGAGAAAGCCTTGATTATATATCAATTTATGTATTAAATCTCGGAATTAAAGGAAATTATTCTGATAAAATTCACTGGATATATTTTCCAGAAGAAAAATATCCATTTTTCAGAATTGGTTTTTACTCAAATTTCTCTCCCTGTATGGCACCCGAAGGAAATTTTTCAATTTTTGTTGAGATTTCCCTAAATCATAAAGATAAATTTGATGAAAAAACTTTTATAAATTCAATCGCAAAATCATTGATAGACCTTAAAATAATTCAAACGGAGAAAGATATTTTGGAAAAAATGATTCTAAAAATTCCTGTTGCTTATGTTATTTATAATAAGCCAAGGCAAAAAAACATACCTCAAATAATAAATTATTTAGAAAGTATTGGAATCTATTCAACAGGAAGGTTTGGAAGCTGGGAATACCTAAACATGGAAGGAAGTTTTTTGAAGGGAAAAGAAACTGCAGAAAGAATTTCGGGTTTATACCATAGTGAACGTTAAAATAAATAGACGTAGGGCAAGGCTTTAGCCTTGCGAAAAGCAACCCCCGAATCAACCCATGAAACAAATTCAGGGCAAGGTTTGGGGCAGGCTCTAAAGGGTTGCCCTACGAAGAAAATGTCAACTTATTTATGCGGTTCACTATAATACAAACGCATGTATGAAAGCGCTGCCTATGTCAAGAGCTTTAAATAGTTATTATCCCATGTTTTCTCCTTTATTTCTAAAAGGAAACATTTCGTCTCCTGGGCTCAAACACCTTTTCGTCGGATGCATGTATACGCCGTCTCTGCGGCATGAGCATCTCCCCCGTGAAGTTCCGCAGTCAATAAACGAGTCTTTCAGACTCATGCGTTTGTCGCGTTTACTTCCGGGTGGACGAAATCGGTTTATTCCCTTGAGGCTGCTTATAAGATTCATTCCTTTTCAACACCCAATATGCTGCTTCCGCCAAGTGCCGAGCTACAGCGACAACGGCTTTAGCATGGCCCTTGCGCTGCATGATTCGCCTGTAGAGCTGGGCCACGTGAACGCCCGGCCATCGGCGGTAATGGATGGTGACGACATTAGCCGCCTCAACCAGGGCCCATTTCAAATAGCGATTCACATCCGGCCGGACTTTTCCAAAAAATGTCTTCCCTCCACTCGACTTAATGCGGGGGACGGTTCCGGCATAGCTGGCCAGATGGTGAGGACTGGGAAATCTGTTGATGTCGCCGATCTCCATGGCTATCACCACGCCGAGGATAGGGCCCACCCCAGGAAGAGTCATCAACAGCTTCATCGCAGGCGTCGTGGCCACAACTTCTTTGATCTGTTTTTCGCACCACTGGATATGGGCTTCGACTTGATCCAGGAGTTCCAGTTGAGTTTCAACAGAGCGACGCGTGTAAGGGGGCAACTCCTCCAGGCGATTCCTCAGAAGCAGCCGTCCAGTGACACCAAAGATGTTGCTCACCCCTGGAATGTCAAGAGCATATTTAGCCAGGGTAGCATGAATGCGGTTCTTGAGCATCGTCCGGACGTGGACCAGAGTCATGCGCATTCGAGGCAACTCCCGCTGATCTCGGAGTTCTCCTGGTGGAATCCAGACCGAAGGCAGGGTTCCGTTGCGCAACAAAAGGGCGAGTCCCCGGGCATCCAGTTTATCCGTCTTGTTGATCTGTCCCATCATCAGCTTCGCTTTCACCGCATGGGCCAGGCGAGGTATATGTCCTGCTCTCTCCATCTCGTCAATCATCCAGTACCAATTGCCAACGCTCTCGATGGCTATCGTCGATCTGGGCGGCAACCTGCGCAAGAAGCTCTGGAACGAAAAACGGTCGTTTTCTACGCGGATGGATCCTTGGAGATGACCGGCTTCGTTCATCGAGGCAAACATCGAATACCTTTTGTGAGCATCGCAACCAAAAAATCTTTTCATCCTGCAGTACCTCCTTATTCCTTTTATACCACCTATCGGCTAGG